>PYEQ01000001.1 GCA_003017785.1 filamentous cyanobacterium CCP5
AGACGTGGTTCGCTCAGTGACGGGATGGGACTTCATTACTAATGCTGTATTAAGTGCATCCTTAAATTGAATTGGTATCAACTCTTCATGTTTGATGCATCATATATGATTTTCAGATTTGTCCGGTACTGAATAGTCAGCATTCAAACTAAAACCAAACCGCGTTAAACCAAGCGCAACCAATGCAGCGATCTGGCGGTTTTTCCCGAAATCCAAATCCTGAGGAGGACTCAAGATGTACACCCAGAAGAAGCCCCAGGCTGAAAGCATCGTCCAGGAGAAATGGTGGAGCGTTACCCGTCGGGCGATTGGTCCAGCAGCGATTATTTCAGCGGCATTTGTCGGGCCAGGGACCATTACCACCGCCAGCGTTGCCGGCATCAGCTATCAGTACGCGCTGCTGTGGACCCTACCAGTGGCTGGGATCATGAGCTTTCTGTTTATGGATCAAACGGCCAGAATTGGTATTGTTGCTAAGAAAACTCTTCAGGAAGCCCTTCACGACCTCACAAAGGGTACGATTTGGCGCTGGCCAGTGGCCATTCTGGTGATTGCGGCGATTGGCATTGGCAACTGTGCTTTTGTGATCGGCAACATCACCGGTGCAGCCCTTGGTATGCAAGGGGTGGTGGGCGGTCCCATTCCGCTGTGGACGGTGATAACGGGGGTGGTTTCCATCGCTTTCTTGCTAGCTGGCAGTTACAAGCTGTTAGAGCGGGTGCTGACCGGGTTTGTGGTGGTGATGAGCGCTGTTTTTTTAATCACGGCGATCGCCATTCGGCCTGATTTAGGAGCGCTGTTTCAGGGGGCCGTGCTGCCCGTGATTCCCCCCGACTCGTTTCCGATTGTAATTGGACTGGTAGGGACAACCATTAGCTCCTATCAGTTCTTTCTGCACTCCAGCGCTGCCAAAGAACATTGGAGTACCGAATCAGACCTGAAACTGGCCCGGATTGATTATTTCGTCTCGGTTTCCCTGGGAATTTTGATTTCCATGGCGATCGTGGTCACGGCAGCTGCCCTCTACGGCACCAACCTGACCATTAGCTACGGGGCCAGAGAACTAGCGGAACAGTTGCGGCCAACCCTGGGCAACTATGCGCCGATTCTCTTCAGCGTGGGCTTGTTTGCGGCCAGTATTTCCTCTGCGATTCCGACCGCTTTGGCAACTGGCTGGGTGTTCACCGGCATTCTGGGGTTGAATACGCGCCTGACCAGCCTGCCCTGCCGAGTGGTGATGGTAGCGTTCATTTTTGTGGCTACCTATTTTGCCACCATTGGCGAACGGCCCCTGTCGATGATTTTGTTTGCCCAGATGACTAACGGCCTGCTGCTGCCGATCGCCGCTGTCGCCGTACTATTCGTCGCCAACAAACGCGATCTGCTGGGCAGCTACGTGAATAAGCTGTGGCTGAATCTAGCCTCTGGGGCGCTGGTGCTGCTGACCCTGTATCTGGGATTTAGAAGTCTGAAGGATGTTTTCAGCACCCTTTTGGGCGGTTAGAAAATACGTCTTAGCACCCATTACAAAAGGCAATCCATCGGTAGATTTAGAGTTTGATTTTGTTCGCCTATTCGGCAGTCGAGGGAGAAATTTAACGTGATGTATGACCTGTTGATCAAAGGGGGGCGCGTCATTGACCCCGCTAATCAATTAGATGACCGGGTTGATATCGCTGTAGCAGCAGGCAAAATCGCCGCGATCGCCACCGATATTCCCCAGGAACAAGCCAAACAGGTATTTGACGCAGTTGACAAGCTAGTGACCCCCGGCCTAACCGATATCCACATTCATGCGGCCGAGCACGAAGACACCGACAATGTCCATCCAGATACCGTTGGGATCAAAATGGGGGTGACTACGGTTGTAGACACCGGCAGCGCTGGCATCATTGGCTTTCCGGGATACCGCAAGCTGGTGGAGCAGAGCTGTAAAACTCGGGTCTATTTCATCCCGGTGACTTCCCTGGTGTATGAGTTTGTCGGCAATTTCATCGCCTTAAAAGTCGGGGCCGATATTTCCCCTGAAAACTTCAGCCTGAAGAAAACCCAGGCCCTCTACGAAAAGCACAAAGATGTCATTGTCGGTTTCAAATGCATTCCCCCTAAGGTGCGCGAGTCCGACACGGAATCGATTCCATTAACCCAATCTAAGCAAATTACCCGAGCGATCGGCGTGCCGCTGACGGTACATTTAGGCTGGGTGCCCTATCGACCCTGGCTAGAAACACAGCGGGTGATGGAACAGCTGGATGCGGGGGATATCGCCACCCACATTTTTCGCCGCAAGGGCAGCATTTTAGATGCCAATCAACAGGTGTTTCCCGAAGTGTTTGCGGCCCAGGATCGGGGGGTGCGGTTTGATATCGGCCACGGCAATGGCAACTTTAATTTTGAGGTGGCTAAACGGGCCATAGACCAGGGAATTCGGCCTTTCACTATCAGCACTGATCTGATGGATCGAAATTCAATCATGGGTCCAGTTTTTAGCTTGGCCGAAACCATGACTAAGTTTCTCTATCTGGGTTTTTCCCTTTATGAAGTGGTGGAGATGGTGACTTACCACGCCGCTTTAGCGATTAACAAGAGCGACGAATTAGGCAGCTTCAGCGTCGGTCGGGTAGCTGACCTGTCGATCCTTGATTACCGACAGGGTAACTGGAAACTGAGCGACGGCATCAATACTGTCGTTTGGGATGGTCCTAAGCTGATTCCTCAGTTTACAGTTGCCGCCGGAGAACTAATTCAGTGCGAATTTCCGGACAACTCTTTTCGCAAAGAGGAACTGGCTGCCAGTCATTAATTTTGGTCGGGGATAAACTTGAAAACAGAAGGAGCCTTGTTTTTAAACTACCTTAACGAGTTCTATTGAAAAATGCAGAGGTGGTAGATTTGGAAGTCGATTTTCGCATGGCATCTGCCGCCAATTTCACGTTGATTACATGTCCACCCCTCGCGTAATCAACGTGGACTAGAATGCTGCCTATCCGGCGACGACGGGTGACCTTAAAAGAGCGAACAAACACAAGTTGAATAAAATAAGGGCGCACAGGTCTGTGCGCCCCTGATAGTGATGATGCTTGAGGTCGCAACTGCCGCGCCTCAGCAAGAATTAAGCCATCACAAACCCCGACTGGGCCAGCGTGGTTGTATCCACGCCGTTCATCACCGCCAGGGTTTCATCCCCGGCAGTGATGGCGTTGCCGCTGAAGGACAGCGCCCCGAAGCTGAGGCCACCCGCCAAGCCAATGACGTCAATACCGACTTCAAAGTCAGTGATGGTGTCGGTGCCTTCGCCCACGGCCAGCACGAAGGTATCGCTCCCCTGACCACCGGAGGAGTCGTCACCCGTGAGGATGTCATTGCCGAGGCCGCCCCGCAGGATGTCGTCGCCGTCGTCGCCCCAGATCTGGTCGTCGCCGTCGCCGCCAAACAGGATGTCATTGCCCCCCTTGCCGCCGATGCGATCGTTGCCGCCTTCGCCATAGATAGTGTCATCGTTGCCGATGCCCACCTGGGCGCTGCGATCGTCCAGGTCGCCCCGCAGCACGTCGTCACCGTCGCCGCCGAAGATGAATCCGGGTGCGTCGATGCCGCCAGCGATCGTGTCACTGCCGCGGCTGCCTTCGGTGAAGGTGCGGGTCAGGGCCGCTTCGCCCAGACGAGGGTCGAGGTCGAGGGTTTCGTCTAGCTCAATCAGAATCACTTCGTTGTTGTCGATTTCGACTGCAGAGAAGTCCCGCCCGATGGAGAAGGGGTAGTTGTTGTCATTGGCTACCAGAATGGTGCGCTCATCAACCACCAGCAGGTCTTCAATGGTGACAAACGGGAAGCTGAAGCTGGTTTCGCCGTCGCCATTCAGGTCATCGGGGTCGGCGATGTTCAGCAGATCCACCAGTTCGCTCTTCTCCACGGAGCCTGCGTCGTCCACCTCAGAAAGATCCACCTTGAAAATCTTCTTGAACTGGGCGGCGGCTCCCTGACGGCCATCCCGCTCGATCACCAGGTACTCGTCGCTGTTGATCGGGGTGAAGTCGCCGATCGCGTGGCTGGGGTTCTCCAACTGATAAAGGCCGAGAACTCCCTCGAAGCGGCTGCTGGCCACGTCGAACTCGTAGATGCGCACGGAGCCTGCGGGGTCGCCGAAGACGGTGCCTTCCAGCATGGGGTAGAGGGTCTGGCGATCGGGGCTGAAGGCCATGCCCTCATAGCCGCGAGAACCTGGCAGGTTGGCGAACTCTTCTGCCGTCTCGAACTGCTCCAGCACGATGCGCCCGGTTTCGGGGAAGTCGGTGAAGAAGCCGTCGGCTCCCAGTTCAATCAGCTGCCGGAACTCTTCGCCCGGAGTCTGGGCGGTGCCGTCGGGGTTGAGGGTGAGGTAGCGGGGCTCATCCCGCAGGGTGTAGGGGTGTACCTGCAACCCGGCGGCGTGGGCGAAGTCAATCAGCGGGAATACCTCGCCCGTGAGCTGGCTGCTGATGCCCAGAGGGACTTCAACCGTGCCGCTGCCGGTCAGGGTGGGGGCGTCTACAGGACCGACTTCGAAGCTGACGGTGAGGTCTGAGATCGACTCCCCTTCCACCGAGAACAGCAGATCGTCGTTGAGGACGCTGTAGCTGAAGTCCACCGGCAGGCCGTCTTCGAGTACCAGCTGGGGGAAGAAGTCAACTTCGAAGTCGTCTGCTTCGGTGAGCGGGGTGCCGAGGAAGTCGATGTCTACCTCCAGGCTGGTGGTGGGGTCAACCACTTCAATGCCTTCGCCGGTAAATAGCTCACGGTTATAGGCCAGGATGCCGCCGAAGATGCCCTCGCTGGTGTCGAAGGTGAGCCGCTGGAGTACGGTTTCGTTGGTGCCGTTGCCGTCGCGGTCTTCAGAGGTGGCGAAGGACTCCCGCAGCAGGATACTGTTTTTCCAGGGGCCGAGGCCGTCGGCGTAGCTGCTGATGGTGGCGATCGCTTCGGCATTGGCCAGAGCGTCGTAGCCGGGGTTCTCGAAGTTCAAGAAGGGCAGCAGGTCGCCGTAGATTGCCGCCTGCTCGTCATCGGAGAGGTCAGCGTTGGCCACCAGGTCAAAGGGCACCGAAAAGCCGCCGCCCCCGACGTTAATGGAGGTGCCCTCGATGTCACCCAAAAGCTGCACCAGCTTCAGGGTTTCTAGCCCTGCTTCCGGCAGGATGGTGTTGCGCAGATCCAGCAGGTTGGCAATCTCGAAGGACTGGATGAAGATCCGATCGCGATCGGTGAAGCCGGTTTCCAGCAGGGTTTCCACCAGGGCCTCTTCCAGAGATAGCCCCTGCTCATCGAAGAAGGTGGGGTGCTTGGTTTCCGGGTAGATGCCGATCTCGCGACCCACCTCGGCGCTGACCGCCTGCACCAGCTCAATCACCTCCTTGAAGGTGGGAATTTCGAACAGGTTGTCGAATTCGCCGCGAGGGCCTTCGGCGGTGTCGTAGCTGAGGGTCAGCCTGGGCCGCAGGCTCGGGTCATCGGCATATTCGGATGACCAGAAATCCCAGCCGTCGCCAGAGTCATTCAAAAACACCCAGCCCTGGTTTTGCTCCGGGTTTTCCAGCCATGCCTGTACGTCAGCGGTGACGTCGATTTCCAGCAGGGTTTCATCCGCTGGCTGGGGAATGGTGAAGGAGGCATCGGTGGCCGCTTCCACCCCATCGAGCTGCACCCCGTCGCCGCCAAAGCTGTTCCAGGCGCTGTCGTCGCCCCACTCCTGGCGCATCTGATAGGCCGTCACCGTGCCATCGGAAGCACTGTTAGTGTAGACCTGCAGCGTAGCCCCGGTCAGGGTCGCCCCCTCAGGAATCGCCAGGTCAGCAAACTTCAGCAGCCCCTGGGTGGGCAGACCGTCGTCGTCCTGGTCAACGCTAATGTCGTCAATGTCGCCGCCAGGAGCATCCGGAGTCGAGGCGAAGATATTGGTGTCCGTAGCACTGGTAAATTCGGCTTCACCGCTGCCGCCCACCAGATTGTCATTGCGGAAGCTGAGGGACTGCACCGCCCGAATTTGTTTGATCTCTTCCAGGGTGAAGTCTTCGGCAAACCAGCCGCCTACCAGGGCTCCGTCCAGGTTTTTGACGGTGACGCGATCGCTGAACTGGGGCAGATCCGCCACGTTGGTGGTGCGGGTGCTGTTTTGCAGGACGATCGGGTTGCCCTCTTCGTCCCGGACGATTTCGCCGTTGGCACCCAGCTGCACCTGGGCCAGGGTGGGCTCGTGGCGGGCAATCAGCACCCCGTCGCTGGTGGTCACCAGGTCGGGCTCCACGAAGTCGGCTCCCTGGTAGATGGCCAGCCGGTAGGCTTCCAGGGTGTGCTCGGGGAAGTCGCCGCTGGCCCCCCGGTGGGCAATCACCAGCGGGGTCTGGCCGTTGAGGGTGTTGAAGTTGAAGTCGGGGTTCTGGGGCGATCGCACCGTTTCCGAGGTGAGCTTGTCCACCACCGGGTCGCCGGTGCGGGGGAAATCGGTGAAGAAGCCGTCGGCCCCCAGTTCGATGAGCTGCTTGAACTCTTCCTCGGGGGTCTGGGGATTGCCCTCGGCATCCAGGGTGAGGAACTGTTCTTCGTCCCGCAGGGTGTAGGGGTGGACTTGTAATCCGGCACTGTGGGCGCGATCGATCAGCGGGAAGATTTCGCCGGTGTTCTGGGTAGTGATTTCGGCCACGCCGTCGCCGTCGCCATCCACCGGGGTATCCAGGGCTTCCCGCAGGATGATGCTGTTTTTCCAGGGGCCAAGGCCCTCCGCGTAGGTGCTGATGGTGGCGATCGCCTCCTGGCTGACCAGATCGGCATAGGTGGGAGCGTCGGTGAAGTCGAGGATGTCCACCAGGTCGCCGTAGATGCCCCGCAGCGCCTCGGTATCGATCACGTTGACGTTCTCGAAGGTCAGGGATATCTGGGGCACCAGATCCGGATCGCCCTCAAACTCCGAGGTGAAGAAATCCCAGCCGTCGCCGGAGTCGTTGTCGAACACCCAGCCGAAGTTCTGATCCGGGTTTGCTAGCCAGAAGTTGATGTCTTCGGTAACGTCGAGGGTGAGGAATTCGCCGCTGGAGGGCTGGGGAATGGTGAAGGAGGCATCGGTAGCGGCCTCAACGTCGTCCGGCTGCACCCCGTCGCCGCCAAAAGTACCCCAGGTGCTCTCGTTGCCCCAGTCCTGGAGCATCCGGTAGGCCGAAATCGTGCCCCCAGAGGAGCTGGTGGTAAAAAAGCTCAAAGAAGCATTAGCCAGCACCGCCCCTTCCGGAATCAGCGCACCAATGTCGTTGAACTGCACCAGACCCTGGGTGGGGCCGTTGTCTTCCTGATCGACAGAAATTTCATCGTCGTCTGGAAAGGCCGTATCGGGTTCGGCGGAGCGGATAACAATATCGGTGGCATCGGTGATGCTCAGGGCCGAGGTGTTAACCACGAAGTCATAGGGCACCGAGAAGCCGCCGCCGCTGGCGTTGATGAAGTCCCCGGCGGTGTCCCCCAGCAGCTGCACCAGGGGAATATCCCCCAGGCTGGCTGACTCTAGCTGGTTGTTGAGGTCGATCAGGTTGGCCACCTCAAAGGACTGGATGAAGATCCGCTCAGGGTCGGTGAACCCCGTGCGGCGCAGCACCTCTACTAGGGGCTCTTCCAGGGAGAGATCCTGGGCATCGAAGTAGCTGGGGTGCTTAGTTTCCGGGTAGATGCCCACCTTAACGCCGGTCTGGGCTTCCACTGCCTGCACCAACTCGATCACCTGCTCGAAGCTGGGAATCTGGAACAGGTCATTAAACGCCTGATCCCGGAAGCTGCGGGGCTGGCGGGCGCGGATGCTCTCCTGGATTTCTTCGAAGGTGAAGTCTTCGGCAAACCAGCCGCCCACCAGGTCACCATCCAAGTTCTTGACGGTCAGCCGATCCGCGAACTGGGGCAGATCCGCCACGTTGGTGGTGAGGGTGCTATTTTGCAGCACGATCGGGTTGCCGTCGGCATCCAGAACAATCTCGCCGTTTTCGTCGAGCTGCACCTGAGCCAGGGTGGGCTCATGGCGGGCAATCAGCACCCCATCACTGGTAATCACCAGGTCGGGCTCGATGAAGTCTGCCCCCGCCGCGATCGCCGCCCGATAAGCCTCCAGGGTATGTTCCGGCAGGTCGCCGCTGGCTCCCCGGTGGGCAATCACCAGCGGATCTTGACCGTTGAGGGTATTCAGATTCACCGGATTCGGGGTGGCGATCGGCGCTTCCAGCAGCTCCCCGGCGCTGTTGAAGTGCAGCAGATAGGGGCCAAACTCTTCCCCCACCCAGATGTCGCCGTTGCGATCGATCACAAAGGACTCGATGTCAAAGTCGCTGCCGGTCAGCCGCCGCTCGGCGGTGTCCCCGTTTTCAATGGCGAAGGGAATCAGTCCGTTGGGGTCGCTGAGCTGCACAAAGCCCTGCACCTCAAAGCTGCCGTCGCCGCCCTGGCCGTTGAAGCTGGGGGCCGCCTGGTACAGTCGCAGCAGGTAGTCGCTGCTGTTGTCTTCGCCGCCAAAGCCGTTGTCGGAAAGGAACCAGAAGGTGCTGCCCGTGCTGCCGGGGGCATACTGGACAGCGCTGAAGCCCTGCACCGGCTGGCCAGGGAAGGGGCCAGTGCGACCGTTGCCAGAAACGGGCTGGATGCGGGCGATCGCGTCAATCACCCCGCTATCTCCCCCTGCCGGTGGCCCTTCCGCGAAGGTGTCAGCTGGCAAACCGGAAAAGCCTTTGAGTGTAGCCATATCTATGTCTCTCCGTTAAACACGCGTTTAAAGACAAAAACAGGGTTTCACGGAAGCTTTAAGACCTGGCAATTTATTGTTAATTGACGGTTAATTTTCGGGTTAATTTTTGCTGCTTTTGCATCGCTGCATCGTCCCAATTCTGCATAGAAATTAACTGAGTCAAACCGCTTATCTTGAGAGGAATTGCAACTAAATAGAGCTTGTATTTCGATGAACAAGAGATTAAGATTTGGTTGACCAAGCCTGCCCCATTCATCTCTACGATCGCTTGGGCTGAAACCTTTCCCCGGACGCATCCGGCTGATACTACTCTGCCGGCCGGACGGGAAGGGCTGTGTTTTCTCCTGGGACAAATGCTTCAGGAGAATTCTATGAAGCTTGGATGAATATCCCCAACCTTAACGGCGTTTTTACCGTTGCTTTATCTTCGCCTGGGATTTTGTATGAGGTTCTACTGATGCCCAGCCCGAATCTTAAATCCAGGGTTTGCAAACGCTCTTTCCTGTGTGCTCATCACCCACTCCGAGGTCTTCATGGCGACTGTATTCATCAATGAATTTCACTACGACAACGCTGGCACTGACACCGGGGAATTCATTGAAATTGCTGGCCCTGTCGGCACCAATCTCAGCGGTTGGAGCCTGGTACTCTACAACGGCAATGGCGGCGGGGCTTATGACACCGTTGCCCTCAGCGGAGTGGTGGCCGACCAGGCCGATGGCTTTGGCACCGTGGTCGTGGATTTTCCCCCTAACGGCCTTCAAAACGGCTCCCCCGACGGTATTGCCCTGGTGGATACCAGCGGCAATGTTGTGGAATTCATTAGCTACGAGGGCAGTTTTACCGCGATCGACGGTCCGGCTGTTGGCCTGACCAGCACCGACATTGGCGTGGCTGAAACTAGCAGCACCCCCATCGGCCAGTCTCTGCAGTTGATTGACGGCGTCTGGACTGGCCCCGCATTAGCCACCAAGGGGGCAGTAAATGGCAGCGGTGGGGGCGGCGGCAACGAGCCTACATTCAAGTTCATCCATGAAATTCAGGGCAGCGGTGCTGAGAGTCCGTTCGTTGGCAGCCTGGTGCTGATCGAAGGCATCGTTGTCGGTGACTTCCAGGGCGGCAGCGGCCTCAACGGGTTCTTTGTGCAGGAAGAAGACGCCGATGCCGATGGTGACCTGATCACCTCCGAGGGCATTTTCGTCTTCGATGGCAGCTTCGGGGTAGATGTGAATGTGGGCGATCGCGTCCAGGTGACCGGTGTTGTCGATGAATTTTTTAACCTGACCCAGCTCAATCAGGTGTCGAGCGTAGCCGTGCTGGATGTGGCCCAGGCGCTACCCTCTGCCGCCACGGTTAATTTTCCGGTCGCCTCCCTTGAGGCCCTCGAAGCAGTAGAAGGGATGCGGGTAGCGATTCCCGATACCCTGTTCGTCACCGAATACTTTAACCTCGATCGCTTCGGGGAAATCCGCCTCGCCTCCGACGGCTCCAGCAACGCCCCCGGCACCGACGAGCGCCTGGATCAATACACCCAGTTCAACGCCCCTGACGCCGCCGGATTTGCCGCCTACCAGGCCGAACTGGCCCCTCGGCAGATCGTTCTCGATGACGGCAGTAACGTCCAGAACCCTGACACCCTGATCTTTGGTCGCGGCGGTCAACCCCTTAGCGCCACCAACCCTCTGCGGGGGGGCGACTCGATTCAGGGTCTCACGGGCGTTCTCAGCTACAGCTTTGGCGACTACCGCATCCAGACCAATACGGGTGTTGACTTCCAGCCCACCAATCCGCGTCCGGCGGCCCCCGAAGACGTCGGTGGTTCCCTGCAGGTTGCCAGCTTCAACGTCCTGAACTACTTCACCACAATTGACGACGGCAATACCCTAACCGACGCTGGCCTAGAACCCCGGGGCGCAGACAACCTGACCCGATTTGGCGTAGAACCTGCAGAAGCAGAGTTCAACCGCCAGACAGAAAAGCTGGTCACCGCTCTGCTCGCCATCGACGCCGACGTGTTTGGCCTGGTAGAGCTCGAGAATAGCGCCGACGACAGCGCCCTGGTGAAGCTGGTGGCCGAACTCAATGCCGTCGCCGGGGCGGGCACTTTTGACTACATCCCCACGGGACTGGTGGGCACCGACGCGATCACCGTCGGCATGATCTATAAGCCTGGTGCAGTCACTCCCATCGGAGAGGTGGCGATTCTGGACGACTCCAGCTTCACCGACCCCAACAACACCGGGCTCCAGCGCAATCGCCCCGCGATCGCCCACAGCTTCATCGAAAACGCCACCGGGGAAATCTTCACGGCGGCGGTCAACCACTTCAAGTCCAAGGGGGCTTCGGGGCTCTCCAGCGGCCCCTCATCCAACCCGGATGCCGATCAGCTCGACGGTCAGGGCTTCTGGAACGATACCCGCACCAAGGCCGCGATCGCCCTGGCCAGCTGGCTGGCCTCTGACCCCACCGGCAGCGGCGACCCCGACGCGCTGATTCTGGGCGACCTGAATGCCTATGCTCAGGAAGACCCGATTACGGCTTTAGAAGCGGCTGGCTACACCGACCTGGCGGAGCTGTTTGTCGGTGCCGGGGCCTACTCCTTTGTGTTTGACGGGCAGCTGGGCACCCTGGACTACGCCCTGGCCAATAGCTCCCTGCTGGGCCAGGTCACCGGCACCACCGAGTGGCACGTCAACGCCGATGAGCCCGATGCCCTTGACTACAACCTAGATTTTGGGCGCGACCCCTCCCTGTTTGATGGCGACCTTCCCTACCGCAACTCTGACCACGACCCGCTGATCGTGGGGCTAGACCTGGCCGGAGAATTCAACCTGATCGATGCGGGCAACGGCAAAGACTCTGTCACTGGCACCGAGGGCAGCGATCGCATCCTCGGCGGCAATGGCAAAGACATCATCTTTGGCGGCGAGGGCAACGACCTTTTAGAAGGCGGCAACGGCAACGATAGTCTCTATGGTGAAGGGGGCTTCGACTTCCTGATTGGCGGACGAGGCAACGACCTGCTCGATGGCGGCGAGGGCATTGACTTTGCCATTTATGAGGGGGTTGTTGAAGACTTTTCCTTTAGCGGCACTGCCGACAACCTCAAAGCTACGGCTCCAGGCATCGGCACAGACACCCTGCTGAATATCGAGTTCATTCGGTTCCTTGGCAATCAGGCTGTAATTGCCACAGCAGAGCTGGTGTAGCGGTTGGGGAGTTGCCCCCAGCTGACTAGAGGCAGCCTTGAGCAGCCCTAGCGGGTGGCTAATCGAGGACAGCTGTCTTTACGGGCTTAAGTGGCAGCGACAGCAGTGGTTTCAGCCTTGGGGGAAATGAGCTGAAGATAGTCTGGATCGCTGCCAGCCTGCCGCAGCAAAGCACTGCGAGGCAGCACCCGCAAGACCTCTTCGAGGGTGGTGGTGCCAGCTAACACCTTTTGAATAGCGGCATTGCGGAAGGACATAAAGCCCACTTTATTGAGGTGCCGGTGTAGCTGGGTAATAGTGCCGTCGTACATGATTTCGCGAATGCGATCGTCGATTTCCAGCATTTCAACGATCGCTTCTCGACCTAAATATCCTGACTGGAAGCAGTAGCTACAGCCCTGGCCCTGCTGCCAGTTAGCTTGCTGGATCTGCTTTTTATCCAGACCGAGCAGGCTGGCGCGATCGTCAGGCTGGGTCGGCTGACTGCAATGGGGGCATACCCGCCGCACCAGTCGCTGGGCGACGACCCCGAGCAGGGCATCGCTGATCAGTCCCACATCGGGGCCAATGTCTTTGATGCGAGGAATTGCCCCTACCGCATCGTTCGTATGCAGTGTCGTAAACACCAAATGCCCAGTCAGGGCGGCACGGACGGCGGTTTCGGCGGTGGCGTGATCGCGGACCTCCCCCACCATAATGATGTCGGGATCTTGCCGCAGAATCGCCCGCAGACCACTGGCAAAGGTCATGCCTGCCGCTTCGTTTACCTGGGTTTGGGTCACACAAGGCAGCACATATTCCACGGGGTCTTCCACCGTGACAACATTCACATCTTCCGTGGCAATTTCCTGCAGGCTGGTGTAAAGGGTGCTGGTCTTACCAGAACCCGTAGGGCCAGTGAAAATAATCATGCCCTGGGGCTGCTGCAACCAGGTTTTATAGGTTGTCAGCGCCTTCGCTGGGAACCCCAGCTTGTCAATGGTGGAAAAGGGATTTTTGCGGGGGAGCAGGCGCACGACAGCCTTTTCGCCGCCGACGCAGGGGAGAGTGCTCACCCGCATGTCCATATCCAGGTCAACCTCTTGGTCGAGGGCATACTGTTCGCCGATGCGACCGTCCTGAGGACGGCGGCTGTTGGCAATATCCATGCTCGCCATTACCTTTAGGGCAACCACCACTCGCCGGCTGACCTCGGCCGGCAGGGTCGTGATATTGCGCAGCACTCCGTCAATGCGATAGCGCACCCGTAGCCCCTTGTCAGTAGGTTCTAAGTGAATATCGCTCGCCCGGTGGCGCAGGGCACTGGAAATAATGGCTCGAATCCGCTCGATTTGGCCATCGGCCTTAGCCAGGAAAATTTCGGTGGTTTCGCCTACGTCCTCCTGCATATGTTCCCCGGTTAGCGGATCTAGCAGCGGACTGGCCTGAATCTGTCTGACATTCAGGGTGCGGTGGTGGTACCAGCTACGATAGCTTTTCGCGGCAATGGGGATGACGTGGATGTCGCTGAGGGCGCGATCGCGGAGCTTCTGCACCAGCTCGGGAGCGATCGCCACGGGACTACCGAGGTAGAAACAGTTTTGCCACAGCAGCAGTGGCATCACTGGGGGCAGCCGCTGTCCTGAAAACAATTGAAAGAACCGACTACAAACCTCTTCGTCAAGTAAGCACAGGTTGACCTGCTGGGTTTCGTTGCAAAGCAGATTGAGCGCCTGCTCGCAGCTGATCCTACCGCTTTTTAGCTGTTGCCAAGCCGAAATAGTCGTCATCAAACCGTATATTTATTCCGTCAATCACCCTAGCGGCAATGTGACTTGCTATGCGTTATAGCGAGACTAAAATAAACTTATAGAAAGGTTAAATTACCCTTTGCATCTTTGTAGCCGATTCAGCACAAATCCTTTATTAAGTATATTTTGGCGCAGAGTTTGATCTGGCTCCAGGCATTAGTCAATCGACTTTAACGCCTAGAACTTCATTTTCCACCGGCCAGTTGATTGGCAAACCCTAAAATGAGAGATTTGCTTACTATTTTTAATAGCACCCAATCCTTTGCCTTTAGCTGATTCCACATTGGCAAAGGAGCCTGGTTAAGGTTCTCAATTACCTAGCCTTAACTTAATTTTTCATGAAAATTGATATCTTCTAATGCGGAGATTGTCCTGCATTTGGACATGACTATTTAGCTGATGTCTGCTGACTTACTGGGCTGACGCGATCCCCGGTCAGTGGTTTTTATTGCGTCGTTTTGAGGGCAGGCCTTGGCTGCTAAACCGCTTTAACTGAGAAGGAGAGAAGACTGTGGTTTCCGTATCTCGTCGGAAGTTCTTTGGCATGATGGGGGCTGGCGCGGCTGGCGCATTTGCCCTTTCCCCGATGCAGGCGTTCTTGGCCCGTAAGGCGATGGGCCAAAATCCTGTCGTCGAGGGTTTTGGCTCGCTGTCGCCTAAGGCTCCTAGCGTAGTAGACACCCGTTCTACACCTGTATTCGATATTAAAGGCGTTCCCCTGCTGGAAATTCCCGCCGGGTTTGCCTATGCCGCGTTTCACGTAACCGGCATGAATATGAGCGATCGCAACCTCTGTCCCAGCAACCACGATGGCATGGCCTGGTTTGCTGGCCCTCGCGGTAGCCATATTCTGGTGCAAAACCACGAGGTCGGCCCCGGTGCCACCTACAACACCGGATTGCAAAAAGCCTACGACCGCTTTGACGGAGACGGGGGAGCGGGTGCTGGCGCTGGCGGTACTACCAACATCATCGTGGATGCCAACGGTAGAGTGCTGCGCGACTACGTTTCCCTCTCCGGCACGATTCGCAACTGTGCCGGTGGCCCAACCCCCTGGGGCAGCTGGATTACCTGCGAAGAAAACACCACGGTTCCAGCCGATAATCCGGCAGTAACTAAAAAGCACGGCTTTAATTTTGAGGTACCCGCTAGGGGCGGTCAGCGTCCGGCAGTCCCTTTGGAGGCAATGGGGCGCTTCAACCACGAAGCCGTAGCGGTTGACCCGGCAACCGGCTACGTCTACGAAACCGAAGACCGAGGGGATAGCTGCCTCTATCGGTATATTCCCAACAAGCCCGGTAACCTCGATCACGGGGGCGAACTGCAGGTACTAAAGCTGGTCAACGGCCCCCAAGATACCCGCACGGGCGTTTTGAGCCTGCTAAATCAGCCCCTATCGGTGGAGTGGGTCAGCCTCACCGACAATGGGGTCAACATCAACCCCGATGAAGACATCCTGCGGTTCGACGCTCAAGCCCTCGGCGGTGCCATCTTTGCCCGTGGCGAAGGCGCCTGGGCTGGCAACGGCAAAATCTACTGGGTTTGCACCAGCGGTGGCGACCAGGGTAACGGCCAGGTGTGGTGCTACGACGACCAGACCGAAACGGTGACTCTGTTTGTTGAGTCCACCGACCAGACCGCCCTGGATAACCCTGACAACATCACGGTTAACCCCGCTGACGGCAGCCTCTACCTGATGGAAGACGGCGGCGGTGAGCAGTTTGTGGTGGGGGTGACCCCCTCTGGCGGTCTGTTCAAGCTGTGCCGCAACAACATCAACACGTCCGAGTTTGCCGGTGGTTGCTTCTCGGCTGATGGTAAAAAGTTCTTCGTGAATATCCAGTCTCCTGGTATTACCATCATGCTCTATCGCACCAACGGCCAGCCAATTATCGCGGCCTAGGCAAGCAGCCTTGAGCAAAAGAAAATCGCGGAGTCCAGGCTCCGCGATTTTTATGCGTTTGCAATCGCTCAAGGGTAGTCTTCGTTGGAAGCATCTAAGAACTTTCGGCTTCGAGAACTGTGCCTTTCAAGTAGGCTCCATCCAGTTTGGCATCATCTAAATTGGCCCCTCGAAGCTGGGCATTATGCAGGGCCGCTCCTTTGAGATTAGCTCCTGTGAGATTGGCATTCTCTAGATTGGCATCCCGCAGGCTAGCGCTTCTGAGATTTGCGCCTTCCAGGTTAGCTCCGCTGAGGTCGCTACCCCCTAAGTCTGCCCCCTCTAGCTCGGCTCCAGCCAGATTGGCTTGCCGCAGGTTGGCCTGACGAAAATTGGCATCCACCAGATTGGCCCTTTGCAGGTTAGCCCCTTGCAAGTTTGTACCGAGAAAATAAACGCCGTCCAGGCTGGCGGATTCTAAGTTGATGCCGCTGAGGTCGTGATCTCTAAACTTGAGGTCGTCCAGCTCAGTGCTGGCAAAGTTGCGATCGCCCGCTCCATAGCGCTGCAGGACATCGTCTACGAATAATCTCATGGCTCGTGATTCTCCCTAATCAACTCTCAAGCTCTAGTCGACGGCGTCTACCAGCTCCAGATATTCGTCATAGTCAATCCGACCGTCCCTGACCATCTGGTCGAGGGCCACGCTGGGGTCTTCTTGGCCAGCTACCTGGAGCCGCGTGGGGGCTGCCGCCACCAATTCTGGACCGCTCCCCTGGGAGCCACTGGGGTTGAGCAGCGCGTAGGCCACACCGTAGTATTGCGTCCAGCTCTCGATTTGCGGCGTGGTTTGCCATTGCTGCCGGGATACCCGCGTCGAGAGAATCGGTGCCACCTGACCATGGCGCTGCCCCAGCACGTCGATATGAACTTCGGTGAGCTGTGGGTTGGCGCTGAACTGGCTCATGACTTCAGCTCTGGCTAGCGCCTCCGCCTGCCGCACCATGTCCGATTGAGAGCGACCGGCGATCGCGATTTCAATGACTTGATAATCCGTCTCCGCCTGAACCGAATCGGCTCCCATCGTAGCGGGTAAGACTAGCAGGGCGGCAGACAAGGCTAGCTGCTGGGCTAAGGAACCCAACGGGATAAACTTTCCATCCATGATGAACTCTTAGAAGACAGACCTTAAGACAGTTAGGGCCTCTCACGGAGTCGCCAGAGACTCTACCAGGGGTTGAGAGTATGAGCTAATGGTGGCGCTTGAGAATGCGATGTGAATCCAGGTGCTACCCGGTCAATTCCTGGAAAATACTCTCATAGAACTTTCCCCAGGGAGTAAACAACCGGTTAAACGCAAATTAACTGCGAAGTCCCGCACCAGGATGAGTTTCAGATCCGGGCTGACGCTACCGCCCCAATTGCCGCTTCTGCGTCAGGCTTTACAAGACTTTCAAGCGATCGCCGTCACTCTCACGCTAGACACCAGCCTGCTTTGAAATCGATTCTGCCTGATTGAGGTCTGTCTAATCTGGGCTGGACGCTCGTTAACCCTGGCACAGCAAGTCCTAGAACACAGCCGTGCCACAGTCAGTTTTGAGGCGTATCGTCCAGCTCTAGCCGCTGCCAAAGCCCTCTTGCCCATTTCCTTGTAGTACAAGAGAGCTAATAAGGTATCACGATAGGGATCCAGAGAAGCGCGACTTCACTCGCTCACTTGCCTTTTAGCTGTATTGGACACTACAGCTAGGGAAAAGTTTCTAACTTTAAAGATCAGCAGAACAACTGCTCTCAAAAAAGATTACTAGTAGGTATTATTTTTAGATTTTCTTTTACAATCGCAGTCCTTTTCCTCAAAAAATGTCGGTTTTTCCACAGGCGAAATGCGGCCTGTCGGGAGTTTCAGCGCAGTCTGTGGAAAACACTACCCACAGGCTAGAAACAGGTTGAGCAGCGAGGCCGGATCCGCCAGTGACGCGGGGATCGGGGAAACCCTGATGGCTTCGTTAAGGAAGGAGTGGCGCTAGCGCATAAGATTATCTTTGGCAAGATTGACAGTTTTCTAGGGTGATAGGCACAATGATTCGACCAGCCAACCGAACCTCATTTACGGCCCTTACAAACGCTTTAGTCTCTCGCTGAGAGATAGAGTGTCAGGGCGATGGGGCGAGTTTTTGGTGTGAGATTTTAATCTGTGAAACGCAGGGAAGGTTTATTTATGGCGACAGAAATGCAGCCCCGCATCAGCCTGAATGTCGAGATTCCTGAAGAGCTTTACGAGTCCCTACAGACCTATGTTGAGACGCACAAAACCTGGAGCCAGCATCGGGTCTTCTGTGCCGCTTTATCACTATTCCTGATGCAAAACGGCACCAATGACCGTCGCATCAACCGTCTGTATCTCGATGCCTTGTTTGATTATTCCGCCGTCTAGCGGGCCACACCGTTGGCTAGCGGGTGGGTTCTAATGGGTCATCAGCTGAGGCTAAAGCAGCTAGAAATGCTTCCGCCTCAGCTTCACAGTGTTCTATGAGCTCTAGATCCATGCAGCAGTAGCGATCAGGAATGCCCATCACTTCGAGTCGCTTGTGGGTCAGCAATTCTCGAAACTCAGCCTGCAAGCGCTTTTGGTGCATTGTCTCCATGACGAAGACAATGTCGGCCCAATCCATATCGGTTGCCGTCACCTTGCGTCTAGCCCTAGAACCTGTCCCCGCAGAGCGGCCGCTGAACGCCGGAAATTTGCGTCAGCCAGCTTCTCCCGTGGGGCTTCTCCGCTGATACTGAAAGAATTCGCCCGTGCGCTGACATCGAACGCCCCTCCTTTGTCGTTTGACGAAATCTAAACCAAACGACAAAGACTAGAATAGTCGTGTCAGATCCAAGCTACCAAACGACATGAATGCTCTCCAGCAAGCCCTCAACGATCTGCAGGCCCACCGCCAGCGCATCGAAGCCAGTGGAGCGATCGCCCCTGCGGGAATCTGGATCGAGGTGTATCGCCCCGGAGGCCGCGAGGTGGACTATGCCCGGCTGAAAGCCGAAAAGGCGCTGTGGGGTAAGTCTCGCAGCAAAGGGTTACAGCGGGTCGGCTCAGCTGAGCATCGAGACTGGCAACAGCGCATTCAGCGGCGGAATGCCTTGCTTGAAATCGAACGGCGATCCCTGGCCATTCAGGCCATGCTCGATTCACCCATCTGGGAGCCGTGAGCGAGGGCGGTTTCAGACAGTTGATTCAAGCAGGGACCCTGATCTTGAACCCTCATCAACGACTGACACTGGATGACCAAAGGCGTTAGTTGCGGATAGAGATGGCTCCAGTCCATGAAATTTTCTGGCAGCAGGTGGTTCAAGGGAATATCAGCTTGACACAAGCTCCACTTCAATCCCTCACCGATCAGAATGGGATCCTGCGATCGCAGGTATTCTGCCATCTGCTTAGCCTGATTTTGGATAGATTGCCTCGCTTTTGAATGGGAACGGGTCTCCTTTTGCGACCTCGAAGCACTCTTTTGCTGAGCCTGTCGCTCCTTGAGCGCCCCTAACAGCCCTCGCCACATCGGCGGCGGCCCTTCATTACGAACCCCCCCCTGATCAGCTACGTTCTCAGCACAGCTCAAAGCGTTATCACACAAAGCATTACGACCGTCTACTGGTAATAAGCTTGTAGGGCGAGAAGCGGTCGCTGGCGAAGCCGTTGCGGACGCTTCCTCCCTAATTGAAGATTGGGGGGTCTGGGGGGCTTTCCACAGGTCAGGATGCCACAGAGCTTTGTACTTGTAGAGAGTGCCGCCACCGATGCCATAGCTAATCAATTTTTGAAAACGAGCCGTGGCTGTTTCTGGAAACTGTCCACATCTCAGTAGGTCAGCCACGACTGATTTGATCTTCTCTTGAGCAGTTTGTGCTCTCTGCTGGTTCCAGGTCTTCTCAACAACGGTATTGTTTTCCAGGTCCTTTTTAGCTTTGTACTTACCTTGTTGAGTTCCGTAGGGAAAGTAGTGGCTGTTCTCGACACATCTAGCCCATTCAGCTGCTCGCTGATGAATTTCATACTGATGCCCACACCATTCTCGGTAGCCAGGTAGTGAGGTGGCTGTGGCAACAATTTCCGCTACCAAAGTATCCCCGCTTAACGGCATGCCTCCGTGAATAACGTGGTGAAAGACATAGGCCCGCATGGTGATGCGGCCTAGTAGATGGTTGGTCTGGCCTTTACCCGTCCAGCCCAGTTCAATTTCAGCATTTAAGTCATTAAGAAACTTATCTGCCCGATGGGAAACCCGATGGCGCTGACGGCGGCATTGCTGGAGGATCTGTTCAAGGACAGCGGTATCCACGCTGTTGCGCCGTCGGCACCACTGCCATTGCTGTACAAAAGCTGGCTGACTGCTATTAATAGGCTCTAGCTGGTCATTGAGGAGATATGAACCGGCTTGCAGGGGGAGCCGATGAGCATTGAACAGGTTTGGAGTACCCTCCACAACGTAGAGTTTACTGTTTGGAAAGACCTCCAGCTGACCCGGCTGACATTTGAATCCCTGATTCTCCAATAACGTCGTAACAGCTTTTGAAAGCTGCCAGGAATTCTGGGCTATCTCAAAAGGAAAATATAGATGTAGCCCCTGCGAGTAGCTAGAAGTGCAAACTACGTAGCTTACTAAGCCCAAGGGCTCAAGTGCTGCTACCAGGCGGGAAATCGCAAGCGGATCATGTTGGGGGTGATATGTGCTGTCAGCGTCAATGTCCAGGAGACAATAGCTAGTCTGACTGTCAAAACGCACCCCATACAGATAAGCCCCCTGCTGAATCAGGCGATCACTTAGCGGATGTCGAGACTCTGTTTGCCACTTAGGCTTTTCATCAGGAGCTGGATGAGGTGCCCAAATATAGTCATAGCGATGGGGCCACAGACTTAAAAAAGGATGATCATGTTCAACAACCCATTGAGGCTTCGATAAAATCACAACTCCAAGTCCTGGATCGTAGTACGAATACCGCAGGACAGGAAATAGTAATTCTCTAGCCGATTAGAAAGCAAAACTCCAGGCTTTGCCAAACATTGCACCAACAATGTTTGTAATGTTTGTGAAGTCTGATCACACTGCAAATTTAAATATTTGCAGTTTTTCTGATTGGCTTACTAAAATAGGCACAGAAAACTGAGGATTCGCCAGCACCTGCTCGCCAAAGCACCTTTGCCGGTAATCCAAGATGTATGTCCCACGACGTGGATATGCAGTTTCTCTGAGACCCCTTAGCTGCACCAACAGCTGAGGGGTTTGTCTCTGAAAGTTAGGTAATGGGGTAATCCTCCCTGCGACGGTGACATTCCACCTCTTATACCAAAGGCTTTGATTACATCAGAACGCTTGCACCAATGGCGTTGTAATCACTTTCCCAGCTATCAGCACATGTTTCCTTCGATAAAGACCCAAGATCGGCAATAGATACCCCTGTTGGGGGTGGGGTTCTAGAGAAAATAGGGATAGGGGTCTAGTTGCGATCGAGGATGGGGGTTTAGAACATCGATGTAATCATATTTCCTGACTTTGGCGCAGATGTAATCAAGGAATGAGCTCTATATACACCGTCTCTACGGCTGCTAGAGCCGTTAATTGCCACTATATGTAGAGAAGCTAGATTCGCCGTTTCAGGGGTGGGGGTCTATAGAGTGTTGTAATCAGGTACGGGGGTCTAGCGATCGGTGTAATCAAAACTCATTTTGTGATCCTCCATAACGCCCATAATGTCGTGGCTACTTTGGGTATGGGGGTCTAGTTGAGCCTGTAATCAGATCACAAGTTTCCTGACAGTGTAATCACGCTTGCCTTTCAGGCAGGGGGCTCTAGTTATCGTGTAATCAGAGATACCCCTACATGTAATCAAAGACCCGACGGAGAATCAGTTCGTTTTCTTTAGTGATGGAGCGACTTCCGTTCTCCATCATTGAGATCAGCCCCTGACTGATCCCAGTGAGGCTCGCAAGATGCCGCTGACTCCATTTGCGCTCTGAGCGAATGGTCTTGATCTCAGCCGCTGTTAAAGTAACGTCTTCCTCTAGAGGTTCATCGGGTGGTGCCTCCAAAGCCTGGGAAGCCGTCTCACCGTCTCCTGGGCTCAGGGGTTGATTGATCCAGCTATCTGGCGGAGTAATCCAAATATGGGCAGCGAGTAATTTTTCGAAGAACCCACGGGGCCGGCGAGAATCTTCCCGACCAAAACCTACCGGCTGAATTTCAGGCGGGTAGGTATCTGGAGCAAAATGGAGTCGCCAGCCTCGATCATGGAGCGTAAACAGGTCTTCATCCCAAGTGTTGGCTAGTTTCTTGCGCAGCTGGAGGTCTTCCCTGGCCAATTCAACTTTTTCTTGACCGTACGCAACCTCCATCAACGTCAGCACGCTAAGCGGATGCTGCTTATTGATTTGCGCTTTAAACAGCAGCCACACCATAAGCCTGGCAGCGCCTTCTCGATGCTGCCAAATGCTCATAACGCTCTCTAGCAAAGACTTTGATAGCGTTGCCTGCTGAGAAAGCGCCTGATCCTGCCCGCCATCCTCATTGATAAAGTACTTCGCCCATAAACCGGCTTTGAGAATGAAAGAGATACCGGCGATCTCCTTGTTGCCAAAGATGTCCTGCTGATAGTGGTACCGGGTACCCAGAATGTGCCAGAGACGACCTTCTTCTACCGTGAAGCCTTTACGCCTGCCACGGCTGGGCCAGGTAATGTAAGTCGTGATTTTACAGGGCTGCTTAGCAATCTCTTCAATTAAGGCCAGTTTCTCTTTCCGTGACTTATCTGTGCGCTTTTGAAGACCAAGGTAAGCTTCGATTTGGCGATCGTCGATAACGATTTCCTCTTCCCACGGACGATCTACCTGAGTCGCGTGAGCGGCATAAATCAAATGCATGCAGGCGGCGCGAATGTCAAAGTTATCAATGACTGCCAGCGCTGCGGCTCCAGCGAGCGTCGCTGGATGTTCATCTTCTGTGTTATCAGCAACCCAAAAATAAATGGCCCCCTGTCCGTCATCTACGTCGCGGGTGTAGCAGAGCTTCCCATCGGGATCCATAACCCAGGGAAGATTCTTCCGTTGAGTCAGGATATTGCTCGCTTCCCATAGCGGGAGTGACGATGACACAGGAGCCGTAGAACCATCTACAAACAGTGCAGGGCTCGTGCGAGGACGATCCTTGCCTGGTTGTCCACTGCCTCCCTTAGACGGTTGGGATGAAGGCGTGGGAGAAGATTTACTAGTCGGCGTCTCTGCCATAGCCAAAAAAGAAACTCAGCTGGATCTTTGAGCAGATGAGAGATAAAAGGGTGGATGCTTTCCTTTAGATGGAACAAGGGTATCGTAATTAGAGATTTGCAGGGGTAAAAGTTGGGAGTGAGTCATCCTCTAAACCGAAAAATAATTGAACGATGGGTCCCAACCCCCGTCCTTTAGAGCGCACCCTTCTGGTCTTTGATGCTTTAAAGAATTTGAGACGTCAGGAGCTATCCTAAACCCGGTAGAATATACCGGAAGGTAGGGATACCTGCTTTGAGAGGCTAAAAGATCAAATTGAGTCAACCCGCTTGGCCATGACGACCGAACTAGACGAAATCCGGGCAATTCTAGCTCAGACTGCACGCCAGCAAGCTGAAAACACAGCAGCTATTGCAGACCTGCGACAGACTCAAGAGCGTAATGCTGTGGCGCAAGCGGAAACCAATATCGCGATCGCTGAGCTTCGTCAGGCTCAAGAACGCACCTATGTGAAAGCGGAAGAAGCCGAAACCGTAGCGGAGGACAATGCTCAATACCTGGGAGAAACCAGGGCGATGCTGGAAACCACCCTCTATGGCATCGAGCAAGAGCGAATGGCGATCGCTGAGTTTCGTCAAGCAATGGCCGACAACTTTGCCGACACCTACGATCTGCTCCAGAACATCACCCGGCAGGTGCAGCAGAACACAGATCATGCTCAGGTACTCCAAGCTGAACAGCAGGAGTGGAGTCAGCGATTCGACAATCTGCTGCAAGATGCCAGGGCTGACCGGCAGGAAATGAGGGAATCCAGGGCAGCCTGGGAAGCTGAGCACCGAGACTGGACCCAGCGGTTTGATGAGCAGCAAGCCAAAAGCGATCGGCGACACCAGGAGTGGAGACAACGCTTTGATTAGCAGCAGGCCCGCATAGATGAACGGGCAGCGGCGAATGAGGCTGAGCACAATGCCTTTCGGCAAACTATTCAAACACTGCTGGCCGAGATTGCTCGACAAGATGGCCTGTCGAGAATGAAGGTTTAAGTCATTGCTTGAGCTGATTTAGAGCGGACGACAACGGCGAGTCGGCAGGGGCCCTAAACGGAATACCACGTGCTATCTTGTTTTCTCTCGTTGAATGATGACACACTCCCTAGACTTTTACTATGGTTGCTGCGGCCGCGATGCCATTAACAAGAAAGCATATCGAAGCAGTCTCTTCCCCGAATCTTCGCGCTGTACAAAGCTTTATCAGCTAAATTCACAAAGTTGTTGAGGAGATAAAATTTGGAAGGAACTGTACTGACGATGCCCAAGCTAATCGTAACGTGCTCGCTCACTGGAGAAGGCGCATGGGGAATGCTAAGAGCCCTCACAGCAGATCGGATTCTAGAAGCTACCTTAACTGCTTTTTCGGGAGCTGCTCCGGGTAAAACAATAGCAAACTCTTCACCTCCATATCGTGCAGCCAAGTCTACGGAGTTGTTGGTTGATTCCGATAAAGCCTGGGCCACCTTGAGCAGACAATAATCGCCTAATTGATGACCATATTCATCATTGAAGAGCTTAAAGTGGTCAACATCAGCGAGAATAAGCGAAATAACTTGCTCATTCTCGATAGCATTTTGCCAAACCTGCAAAAGATATTCGTCAAAATAGCGCCGATTAGGAATTTTCGTTAAGCCGTCGGTGTAGCTTAGTTCATGCAGCTTAATATTAGTGAGCTTTAGATCGAGCGCCGATTTCTTATAGTCAAAAATTCTTTTATTCAGCTCGGATTCGACTACATCTGCATGATCAGTTGCCATTTCTAAGAGAAGTTCTAGATCGCATTTTTCTTGTTTGAGAGCCTGTAAATCTAGCTTCAAATGCTCGACCTGTATTAAGAGCTGATCTTTGGTTACGAGTTCATCTACATATGATCCTAAACTTTGTTGATTAAATAATAGGTCTGATACCGGCAAGGATTTAAAGTTGATCAGTCTTGACCTGATGAAATTCTCAACCTTCCCTGTACCTAAAGGCTTGGAGAAGAAATATCCTTGGCCATATTTGCAATTCAAGGCCTTAAACTGAGCGACTTGGTCTGCACATTCCAAGCCTTCTATAACTACCTTTGTGTCTAGATCCTGGCTCATGACTAAAATCCCCTTCACTAAGCAGAATTTTCTGTAGTTTTTATCAATGTCTTCCGTGAAGGAGGTGTCTAGCTTGAAAATGTCAAAAGGAAAATTCGCTAAATAGCCAAGCGAAGAATAGCCGGTACCAAAATCATCGATGGCAATCTGTACCCCAAGGGCTCGTATGTTTTCAAGAATAGAAATAACATCGGCTTTATTTTCAATCAGAATACTTTCAGTGACTTCTAGAATTAAACACCGCGCCTCAAGCTGAGATTCTGTCAGAGCCCTCTTGATTTGCTCAAGTAAATTCTGATTGCAAAATTGTTTGGCCGATAAGTTTACGCTAACCGTCAGGTCTGCTAAGCAACTGAATTGTAACTGCCATTTTTTAAGTTGGCTACAGGCCTCCTCTAAAACCCACTGGCCAATAGAGTTGATTAATCCTATTTCCTCAGCAATGGGAATGAATTCCGATGGTGAAATAATCCCCTTATCTGGATGGTTCCAGCGAATGAGTGTCTCAAATCCGACTAGGTTTTCCTCACATATAGAGACTATAGGTTGGTACTCAAGGAAAAACTCGCCGTTACTCAAAGCTCGCTTTAAGGAATTTATCAGGTCAAGGCGTTGTGTGACCTGGCTGTGCATTTCCGGTTGAAATATGACACAACATGAACGGCCAAGGGATTTAGCATAGTTCATCGCGATGTCTGCATCGCGGAAAAAATCATCTGCATTACCTAGGCTGATATGACTACTTGTAATTCCTAGGCTTGCATTAATAAAGGTCTCACGTCCATCTAGATCAAAAGGTGCCATCAAGACTTCGTGAATCCGTGATGCAATCTTGAGAAGGTCTTCGGTATACTGTATTGAATTAATGACAACGGCAAATTCGTCACCCCCTAAGCGAACTACGTAGTCAGAGCATCGCATAGACTCTTGTAGCCGCACAGCAACTTGAGCCAGGAGTTGATCGCCGATCGCAATGCCAAAACTGTTATTTATAAACTGAAAATGGTCGATATCTAAAATTATCAGGGCAACGCCAGTGTGAGAGTTATGCCTAGAATAGGCTAAATGCCTCTCCAATCTTTGAAGTAGAATATGTCGATCTGGTAAACCCGTTAAGGTATCGAGAGTGATATTTTCATAAGGTTTGGCATTAATCGTGCTGCTAGAGGGGGTGATCGATTCAGGAACTTGATGAGCAATACTTCTAATCACGAGAAGACCAAGGTCAGCGACGACAAATCGAGGAAAACTTGCATTTAGACATCCTAAATAGTGGCATTCCTAACAGGTTTTGAGAAGACAAAGTCTAGCTTAAACTCAATCAACTAATCAACATGAAAAATATCAACCATTAACTAATTATTAGGATACCATAAAAGTCATATAAAGCCCTCCGAAATCTCTCTGAATTCAAGGCTTAACCATGAAAACTATTTTAAGCTGACTTGTTGATTGTGTGAAGTTAAGCAGCCGCATTGTCTAATAAAAGTATCTATTTGTCGCTATAAATATAAATTCCATTGCTACGATCTATCGTGGTGCTACACGGGTAATGATTGTTTGTAGTGGTGGATGAAATTTCACAACAAGCCGATATGATTACTCGGACTCTATGAAAAGGCCAAACTGTGCCGTAAGAATCGTCAAACCCGCTGTCGCAGCATACAGTTGAACCGCTCGATGTAGCTGGTTTTGTCGCTATCCTTGAGCACGACTCGATGGCGCTTGGATAGTGGTGTAGATTGATAGACTCCCCAGGCATCGGTATAAATCCGTGCGCACTGGCGATAGGCAGGCGGTACGAAGTCCCACAGCGCCTAGGCGCTCTCCTGACATTGGTTACCCTACCCCCATGAGCACCCATGATTTCTCGAGTGTCTGCATCCAGCGCTAGTCACACCCAATGCTTATTGCCTTTTTTGCCAACGAATGACCAGAGTGCGTCGCACTGCACCATTAAAGGTCCCTTTTTTGGGCTGACTCTCAGCCTTGGCTTTTGTTCGAGCTGATTCGTCATTGATATAGTCCTGAAGCCACCGCTCTGAAAGCTGTACCGATCGAGCAATACCCGCCGTCGAAATGCGCTCCAGCAGCAACCGATTAACTAACTCAGGGGTTTCGGTATCGATGATTTTGTTGGTGGGGTTCTCAACAAACTGACGACCGCAGACTCGGTATAGATAACTTAGCTTGCCAGCATGGATATGGCCATTGTTGACCGTTTACTTGGACATACAGTTAGGGCAACAGGGCATCGATACTATCGCTTGGCTTCGCTGTCACTCTAACAAACCCATCATTGCCCTGGGTCTCCACCGGATGCATATCTCTACCTATGCTCCTAAAGAATGACTCTCTAATCCCAGCTTAGACTTAAGCTGGGCATGATTTTTTTTAGATTGACAATTGACTTGCTTTGCCAAGAAGATTCTTTGGAGGCTTTGACAGCTGCATGGATACTTCTTCTGTTTCTAACTTTGATGATGAATTTTGAGATTGTACTGATTCCTAGACTGTTTAGAAACTCTAGCTGTCTAACGTCAAGCGTTATTTGATCAGGCTCTTCCTCAAGAATTTGGTCAAGTAGTCCAACAAGTTGACTAAGGGATTTATCTATGTTGTCTAAACGTAGCTTACCGCTAAAGCTAATTGTATTAGTCTTGTCATCGTAGCAAATAATATACTTAGATCCTTCGATTCTCATCAATTAGACCTACCATAAAATATTACGATTGCCTGGATATGTTTAGATTTCTGTTTGAACTAGACCGGAAGCTGAATCATCACTGTACTGAGCACTTTTCCTGTATTTTCGCAGGGTTCAAATTTCCATCCTATTTGAGCATTGTAGTCATTGATCATTGATAAAAAGCCGAGTCCAGATTTGTTATCTAGAGAGACATAATCTTCGATTTGTCGCAGATACATTTCCGAGATGTCAGAATTGAGCATACGGTGAATATGTGCCTTGAAACTGTCGGCTCTAGATTTGCTGGTTAAATTAGTCGATAAAATAAATATCTTATCTTCAGTTACATGGAATTTTATGACTATTGTTGGCAACTGACGGTCACCGTATTTAATAGAGTTTTCCAGTAGTTCATTTGTGATGTAGTCGATGGACTCTTTTGTAGAGCATATTTCTCGAGAATTATCCTTGTTTTTGTTATAGTATAGGAATTTTGTAATGCAATTAGTGATCAGGTCAAGTAGTGAATCATCATCGAGTCTCTCTTCACTTGATAAATCGTAATTGAAAAATAAACTAATTGAGATCGCTCTTTTATTTTGAGGAAGAGACTCAAGAAAGTTCCCTAAGATTAAAGTCATATTGTATCTCGACTCGTATAAACCGCTTAAGCATTATCTTTGTTTCAGAACTAAGAGAGTAAAATCGTCGAGTAACTTATTATTGCCAATATGCTCTTTCAAATCACTGACGACTGCTTGCTTAATTGTGTTGGCAGAGTGGTTTTGATAGTCCACAATGACTTGGCAAAATCGGTCTATTCCATACTGATCACCTTTTTCATCTTCTGCTTCAGTGACTCCATCAGTATAAAGAACTACAATATCTCCCGATTTGAGGTGTAATTGAGTCTGATCAATAAACTGTTCGATATCTTCTTCAAGCCCAATCGGAAAGCCGAGATTTGCGGTGTCAATAAGCTCTAGTGTTCCATCTGCTCGAACAATGATAATTTCCTCATGCTGGCCCGATATGTTCAGAGTTCCCTTAACATAATTAAGCAGTAAAAGAGTTAAGTTTCTTTCTGATTCAATCCTCTTGGCATTATTGACAATAATTCGATTCAGAGTATTAAGGAGCTTCTTTTGGTCAGTTTCATGGTTTTCTATGAGGGCCCGGACGGCAGTCTGGACCATAATCATCAAAAGTCCACTCTCTAGACCGTGACCAGTGATATCACCAATGCTGATATTGATGTTGCCATTATATTGATGAACATCATAATAGTCTCCTCCGACCTCTTCTGCAGGTTCCATGAATCCTGCTATATCAAGATCGCTGATTTTCTCAAGCTCTGACGTTTTTGGTAAGATGAGCTGCTGAAGTTGTCGAGTAATTTCTAATTCTGCTGAAAGCCTAATATTTTCAGCTTTTAGCCTCTCGTTGAGTACAGAAATCTGGCGATTTGCTTCCGCTAACTGCTCAATAAATTCTTTTTCTTTGTCCTGTAGCTTTTTCTTCTCTAAGCAGGCATTTACTCTGGCCTGCAGCAACGTGAAGTTAAATGGCTTTGGCAGATAGTCTTCTGCGCCTAGCTCGATGCATCTTGAAATACTATCTATCTCGTTGAGAGAAGATATCATAATGACGGGTATGTCTTTAAATTGATCGTCCTTTTTAACGGCATGAAGAACTTGGTAGCCAGTTAAACCAGGCATAATGATATCTAAGAGAATTAAATCATATTGTCTCTCTTGCAGTAACCTGATTGCTGCTTCTCCAGAATCTACAGCATCAACTAAATGGTTGTCCCTCTCTAATTGACGATATAGAAGCTCTTGATTGTCCTTGTTGTTATCAACAACAAGAATTTTAGAACCCTGAATAGCCGAGTGTCGCTTATTGGCTTGATTTTTTATATAGCTAAGTGAGTTTTCAATATCGCCTAGGCTCGAATGATGGCTTGAATGTTCCTTTGAATTATCGCTTTTAGTTAGTAATTTTTCTTCAGAAGATTCTTTCGACGTGAAATTTATTAACCAATTAAGTTTATCACTTAAAAGTTCTTCTAAAGTATTGGCACCATTAATAATTTTTTGCAAATCCGAATTTATGTCCGCAAATTCAGGGGACCTTATATCCTCGACTAGGGTGTAAATTTGAATTAATTTTGGAGCCAACTTCCTGTTAAGTTCATGACTAAGGCTTAAAAGGTCACAGCTAGAGTTGTCTGTTCCAATAATACGCGCGTCAAGAATTTGACAGATATCTCCATGGATCTCTTTACTCGTATTCTGAATAATAGATAAGCTTTCAACGCAGCCGTCAGGTTCCTGGGAGTCGTTTTCATCTATTATTTCCTCCAATATAAGGCCAGCATATCCCTGGATTATGTTGAGTGGAGCAAATAGTTCATGCCGCCAGAACGCCAGTAAGGAGGAGGTTACTTTAACAGTGCTGATTGTATTGGAAGGCATATCGTTTGTAGTGTCCTCCGTGTGAGATTTCAGGAAGAGGGGACTTATCTGTCATGAGCATGATCACTTCACACCACTGGATTCCGTTGCAGAAGATTTTCTATTTTTTGTAGCAACCTAGGAAGCTCAATGGGCTTCGTTTCATAGTCATCACAACCTGCAGACAGCGATTTTTCTCTATCCCCTGACATGGCATGAGCTGTGAGCGCAATCACTGGGATATTTTTAGTACTAGAGTCTGCTTTAAGGCGTCTCGTTGCTTCCCAACCATCCATGATAGGCAGGCTCATATCCATCAGTACTATATCTGGTTTGTCTGACATAGACATCGCTAATCCTTTGGCTCCATCGGAGGCAATAATCACTTCGTAACCTTTCCGGTTAAGCCTCCTTGAAAGCATGTCTTGGTTCATTTCATTGTCTTCAACTAAGAGGATTTTGGCCATTGTTTGGGTTCCTGTTTTAAGTGACTTTAAGTGAAGTATGGTTTGTCAAATGAACAGCTTTGACGACGTCTAATACTTAATAGGTTGCTTCCTGTGCTAGCTTAATACTTAACTCAAAGTCCGAGAGAATGCTTGCTGCTTAGTCAAGGCTTTAGTTAGCAAGGTACGGACTTCATCTAGAAGGGTCATCCGGTCATAGGCTCCTTTTTGGAAGATGCGTTCAACTCGAGTACTTAAAAAGTCTCGCTCGGAACTATTGAGCTCTTTCGCCGTGATCACAATAATGGGCACTGAACGTCCCTCTGGGGTGCGGCGGAGCTGGTGGATAAATTCAAACCCATCCATGTTGGGCATCATCAAATCCAAGATGATTATCCCTGGCTTGGTTTTGCTGATAAGATCAAGGGCTTGTTGACCATTGGAGGACTCGATGATTTTGACGTCTTCTGATGACAGTTGACGGCGCATCATCTCTCGTGTGATGGAATCATCCTCTACAATCAGCAATGCACAAGGGGTTTCCTTGAGCTGATACTTGTGCAAAACATTAGCAACCTGCTGTCGATTGATTGGCTTTAAAAGGTATTCGGAAGCGCCTAGGGCATATCCTAGCTTCTTGTCGTCGACCATCGACAGCATAATGACAGGGATATCAGCTATTTTTGAATCTGTCTTGATGGCGCTTAGTACTGTCCAACCATCTATGTCCGGCATCATCACATCTAGAGTAATCGCATCTGGATGATGCTCCTTTGCCAAACGAAGTCCCTCCTCGCCATTACTTGCTGTAATAACACTAAATCCTTGCTCACTCAGGAACCTTTGCAGGATATCCCGGACGGCAGAATCATCATCGATTACGAGCACAGTTGAACAGCTACTATTTGATTTCAGGTTGAGTTTAGACTCAGATGCTAATTCACTGGGTGGATTTTCTACCATCTTGACCGGAAGTAATACAGTAAACGTACTGCCTTTGCCTGGTTCGCTTTTAACGTTGATATCACCTCCCATCATCTCGCAGAACTTCTTAGTGATGACAAGTCCTAGGCCAGTTCCACCATATTTTCGTGTGGTTGATGCATCGGCTTGGCTAAAGGCTTTGAATAGTTTTTGAATTTGTTCCGATGTCATGCCGATGCCACTGTCGCTGACCTCAAAGGATATCCAATTCCCTTGAGCAGGGTTATAGCGGCTGATCGTCAGTAGGATTTTGCCTTGGTCGGTGAACTTACAGGCGTTGCTCAGTAGATTCAGTAGGATTTGTCGAACTTTTGTGAGGTCGGCATGCATGCTGTCGACCTCGCCAGAATAGGTAACGATCAGCTGATTAGACTGTTTATCGACTAATGGAGATATCGTTGTAGCTACTTCGTCGACGAGCGAGCGGATTTCAAAGTCTTCTAAAAACAGGTCCATGCGACCGGCCTCAATTTTTGACAAATCAAGGACGTCGTTAATTAGACTCAGCAGGTGTTTGCCAGCGCTATGAATTTTTCTTAAATCTTGGCTAAAGGTTTCGTTACCGATATCTTCAGATTCTTCCTGCAGCATTTCGCTGTAGCCAATAATGGCATTCATGGGGGTTCGAAGCTCATGGCTCATGTTGGCCAGAAACTCGCTTTTAGCTTTGTTGGCAATTTCAGCTGATTCTTTAGCATCTTTGAGTTCTAGGGTGCGTTGTTCTACCCGCTGTTCTAATTCCTCATTGGTCCTTGCTAAGGCCGTAAATGATTCTCGCAGTTGCTGGGCCATGCGATTAAACGATTGGGAGAGGATATTGAGTTCGCCGACTGAGGATCTTTCTACACTCTGGTCTAGGTCCCCCGCCGCGATCGCCTCCGAGGCATGACTTAACTGCAGGATGGGCCGGGTAATCCAACGGGACGTGAAATAGCCTAGAACGAGAGCAACCATCAATGACATCAGGCAAAGTAATACCGTTGTGCGAGTATTGGCGTTAATCTCGGCCATGAAGTCTGATTCTGGGATCATCACAACGACCAGCCAGTCTAGGCCGATGTCATTTCCCCAGGGCATGACCTGCAGATAAGTGCGCTCGCCGTCAATCATAAAGGCATGCTGTCGGGACTTCTCGATAGCACCAAAGCTTTCGTAAAACTTGACCAACTCATCTGCTGCAGCGCGAATCATTGGACTCTCGCTCTCAGAGACGTGCATTCTTACGGGTAAGTCATTAACAATAGAAAATGGTTTTTTCTCCCCAGAGCTGGCAACCATCATGCCATCGCGTTCAATAATAAATGTTTTGCTGTTGGGACTAATATCTAATTCTCTTAAGAATCCGCTAATTTGCAAGAGCAGCTGCTCTACACCTATGGCCCCTACAAGGTTTCCACTAGCATCGTAAATTGGACTAGCATAGGCAACTGCTAAGGGGAATGGATTGATTTCCCATGCATACACTGAACTCCATACGGGCTTGCCTGCTTGGATAGATTCTGGGAACCAGCTTTCCTCTTGAAATTGATAACTACCCGGTGGAAAAGCGAGCTCGGTACGATTCCCCTGTGTATCCGACTTATAAACGTATTGGTCTTGGTTGCCATTCCATTTTGGTGAAATCTCGCTAATGACAACGCTATCAACGCTGGGATCATAGCCAGAATCAGCGTAGTACCCTGTCTGGGTACCAAACATGATGAAGCCTACCTCGTGAATCTGTCGGTCCTGCCAAAATAGGTTGCCTAGGGTTCTAACATCTTCTGAATCCAATAGCCCCAAACGAAACAGGTTGACATGATTTTTGACGATCTTGATAGGAGCTGACATGTAAGTATCAAGATGAAGGTCGATGCGCTGACTGACCTCTGTCTCGATTTGTGATGCTAGATCCTCAATTGCACTGCGCCCATGACGTAACGATAGATACCCAGTTATGCCAACAGCAGCAAAAACTTGAAGGGCAAAGGGCACAACTAAAATCATTCGCAGTGGCAGCCCTTTCCTTTCTCTTTGCCTGAACTTAGTCTGATCTTTTGATGTCTGCTTAATCTGTGGATGCCTAGAAAATAGAGATGCTAGCTTGGGTAATCCAAAGGAAGTCATGATTTTTACCACAATTCAGATAGCTGATGAACTGCCGCGTTTATAAAAGCTGCTCTTAGACGCTATTTTTCAGCCATGGTTGATACTAGCCGAAAGGCCCATTTTCTACTAATTAGGATCATCATGATCGATGCTAATATGAATAAATAGAATGGATAAGCGACTGTTGAAAAGGTTAGATTATCTATAAATAAAACAGTCAAGAAGTTGATGGTGTTGCCAACCCAAAAAACACACCAAGAAAGACCATCTTCAGTTTCTGGCTCTAAGTAGGTTTTACGAAGAGTGGGAAGAGAACCAGTAATGTCTATTCCTAGGTTCGTTGCCAGAGCAATGGATGGATTGCTTGTGATAATCCAGGCAAGCAAGCTGACGCAGGAAATGATTAGACAGCAAATATCGAATTTATCCAATCCGCCTTTGCCATACTTCAAGGATAGGATTGCGATCGCAGAAGGCCCTATGGCATAGCTCAACATTAGCCAAAACGTTTCATCTCCGCCTGCTGCGAAATAACTGACGAAAGCCGCCCAACCAATTATGCTCCAGATCCACCAGGTGGCTGGATTGGGAAAAGTTTTTCGCTTGAGGATGGCGAAGATATAGGGAATATAGCCTAGAAAACCAATGATCCCGGCAATTTTAGCAAAGTCAGAAACCACTTGATTGACCTCAAAAATAAGTAATGAAATGATGCAATAAACCCTAGCCAGCTAATCCATCTAGAAAAGCCATTGGCTGTGTGTAAGTTGGCAAAAAGCCAGTTTGAATTAAGTGTTTCAGGCAAGTTCTCAGTAGCTGTTGATCGGCAGGAGGACAGGTAATTCCTTGGCTCGCTAATCCTTTATTCGTATTTGCACAGTCGAACACATAGTTCCCGCCCAGCCACAGCTCTAGGCATTTCATCTGGTCTTCTTCTGTGGCATCTGTGATGAATGCTGCTAAAGCCTGGAAATCGTTGGGTTCTGCATGAAGAGCTTGAAACCACTTGGGAGCCGGAACAGTTTGGATATCATATCCGTGAGAAGCTAATTCCCTAACAACCTGGTCTAGCAAGATTGATCGAGGGTTGACGATATGAAATTTACTGCCCGCCGACTCCGGTTGTAGGGATAGACGAGCAATAGTCTGGCTGACATAGTCGACCGGCGTCATGTCGATTTTTAGAGCTATATCAGGGGCTTTCTTGAGTTGGATTAGAGTCTTGATAAAACGACAGAAGATATCCCTGGTGTTGGAGTCACCTCGCTGACTGTGGCCCGTAATCATCCCTGGACGATAGATGGAAACTGGTAGTCCTCTCTCAGCAGCCTGTGACACCATTTGCTCTGCGATCCATTTGCTTTGGGCATAACCACTAAAAATTCCTGTTCCTTGGGCAATGTCATCTTCTTCGTGAAAGATGCGCACCTGAGCTCCAGCTAGGGATTCAAATACATCCAGGGTGGAGACATGATGGACTTTCTTGGGTAGACCCATGCTGGCTAGCTTGAGAACTTCATGGGTTCCCTTGACGTTGGCACTCTTCAGGGCCGTGTAGGGATAGAGTAAATTCACCTGAGCGCCACAATGGTAAATAGAGCCAACGGAGTCAGCTAGGGCTTGAAACTGGCTCTCGCTTAATCCCAACATTGGCTGCATCAAGTTGCCAACAACAGGGATAATTCGGCTGTAATACTGGTTAGTTTCGGTAAAGTATGCTGCTATGGCGGTATGAAGCTTTTGTTGAGCTTCGGAAGCGCTTTGGCCACGGACTAGGCAGTAAATATTTGAGTGGGTTTGCCTGAGAAGCTCACACAGCAGAAATTTGCCCAGGAATCCCGTGCCTCCAGTCAGGAAGATATCTGATTTGGTCCTGGGTTCTGCAGGGTTAGTAGATTGAGGTTGAATGCTATCGCTGAGTTGGACTTCAGCATACATCTGCTGCAGACTCATGTATTCATCAGGCATTTTTTCATCTGCCAGGACTTGTTTGATTAGTACCGCAAGTCCGGCGATTGAGGGTATTCTCAGAAAGTCTTTGAGCTGAATATCAACGCTATAGGTTTTCTCAACGTCGGCGACAATTTCCATCGTTTGAAGAGAATCGCCGCCCAATTCAAAGAAGTTGTCGTTGACGCCAATCTCAGCAATTCCTAGAACGGTAGACCACAAATTTACTAGTTCTGATTCTAAAGGTGTGCGAGGGGCAACATAATCAGACTCTAGAACCGGGCGGTCTGCTGTTGGCGCCGGAAGAGCGCGTCGATTGACCTTACCATTGGCGCTCAGAGGTAAGTTACTGAGTAATACAAAAGAAGTTGGCACCATATAGCTCGGCAGCTTTTCCTGCAGATAAGACCGCAGTAGGGGAACTAGCCTCGATTGATAGGACAGATTAGGGGGTAGGGTTGCAGCGTTGGGGACAACGTATGCCACAAGGCGTTTATTGCCTGGCAAATCTTCTCTAGCTAGCACAATAGATTGGCGCACTGCTGAATGGCGCTCTAAGACAGTCTCGATTTCGTTGAGCTCAACTCGGAAGCCCCGGATTTTTTCTTGGCTGTCGATTCGACCTAAGAACTCAAGATGACCATCTTTGCGGTAGCGAGCGCGGTCTCCAGTTTTGTAAAGGCGAATAATTCCGGCATCTCCGAATGACTTTTGAATGTATTTAATGGCAGTCAAATCAGGCCGGTTTAAGTATCCCCGCGCTAGACCAGCACCCGCAATATAGAGCTCTCCAATCATGCCTGAGGTGACTGGTTCGAGGTCTGAGGTGAGTATATGGGTTTGGACATTTTCGATGGGTTTCCCAATCGGCAATATCCGACTTTGTCCTGCTGTCGCTGGATTAGGACCTGCCAAGTCACAGGTTGTTGTAACAACGGTCGCTTCCGTGGGACCGTATGTATTCACTAGCCGTACATGGGCAGGGGAATGCTGCTTCCAAATCTCTAACCAATGCGGAACCGCACGTTCGCCGCCAATGACGACAAGTCTTAAGAATTCTGGAAATTGCAGATCCGGTAGTTCAGCACAAATTTTATGCCAAAAAGCAGTGGGCAGGTCGATGACAGAGATTTTCCAATCTTGGCAAAGGCTAAGGAACTTAGCAGCCGAGCGGATCATTTCCTGGGATCTCAACACCAGAGTAGCCCCGTGGGTCAGAGTGACGAAAATTTCTTCTACAGAAATATCGAAGCTAACCGATGCGAATTGCAAAACTCGATCGTCTCTAGTGAACTGATAGTTTTGACCGGCAGCCCTAACAAAGTTGATTAAAGATTGATGCTCTATAAGAACACCCTTTGGCCTTCCTGTTGAACCGGATGTGTAGATAACATAAGCTAAATTTCTGGCACCTAATGTTAGATTTAAGTTGTCTGAACTCTCTTCAGAAATGGCTGGCCCATCTTTGTCTAGACAAACTACAGTGGCATTGCCTACTGGTAGATTGGATGCATAGTGCTGCTGGGTAATAACAATTGGGCTTTGGGAATCTTCTATCATCAAAGCGACTAGCTCTCTGGGATAGTCGGGATCGATGGGGATGTAAGCCCCACCAGCCTTTAGGATGGCTAATAGGGCCACCACCATCATGGGGGAACGCTCAATACAGATTCCAACTAGGGTCTCAGGTCGAACGCCCAGCTTTAGCAAATACCTGGCCAGCTGATTTGCTTGGCAATTAAGTTCACGATAGCTGTACTGCACGTTGCCAGATACGACAGCAGGGGCGTCTGGGGTGCATGCAGCCTGTTGTTCAAACCAGGTATGTATGCCCTCAAAATGCATATCTGAATTTAACGAAATCATTCTCTACTATCCAATTTGAATTCTAGAATTTTATGATTCGCAAGTTTAAGGAGATCCCTCAAAACATGTAAATTTCAAAATCTGGTAGTACGACCCCCAGGCTAGTAATCCCAATTTCCAGCGACAGCTAACTTCTTTTTGCTTTTCGCTATTTTGATGAAGCCAGCGCAAATAATATGAAGATTTAGCCTCATCGGTTGATGCGAGATAATAATCAAATTTGGTGAATGGCCGAAAACCAGGCGGTGTCATGCTGAGAATCGAAATTAACCAATTTTTCAACTTGCCTTCCATCTGCGAATGGAACTCCTGAAACGACATCGGCAAGGTATTTGAAGCCTCGAATGCATGGCCAGCGTTTTGAGCACTCTGCACGAGCTTGAAGACCAAGGCCAAAATGCTGTCTTTCGAGAAGCAGCCATAGGTCTTGTCGGTCCTCAAGCGAACGGTGGAAAAGGTCGATTTAATAGAATTAGTTGAAAGAATGTGCGCCCAATGCTCGGCAGGAAAATCTGCGTCAATGGATACAGCTGAAAGACCATCGGTGCCTGCAAGTCTTTGCGGAAGCTATCACGGCAATCCGCCAATCTAGCTGTCGCGTCACCGCTATGTGCTTGACATTTGATACATGGAAAAGTAAACACCTTTTTCGGCACCACAGTATCCGCCTGAAGACGACGCGACATAGAGCCAATGACCCACAGACGCCGCTGTTTGCGTAAGACCGCTGCTGAGTCGGTTCGAGATGAGCAAAGAGAATTTTGGCCGCTAGAGAGTGACGCCCATCTAACAGGCCGTGGTTCTTACGGATACGAATCCGGATGGGGGTTGGTAGGTCGGCGACGTCCACCACCAGCGAACCGATACCCGTTGCCAGGGGTGCAATCTCGGAGAGAAATCCCAGAGCGATCGCGAGTTCCGCAAAGGGATAAATTTTGCCATAGGGCTTGAATTGTCGCGTTACCAGGTCGTATTTAGCGAAGCTGTCAGCGAAGGCGTCGATATCCATTAGCTTCAACGAGGCCAGCATGGATAGGGAAATGCCTATGAAGCCGAGAGTACCTAGGGAAGTCGCCAGCGCCATCAGGCTAGTGGTAGAAAATAACGCAGCAACCGGGGTGTAGGAATACTCGGCTTTCTCGACCTCGACATCGAAGTACTCAGCCAGATTGGTGTAGCCTCCCAATGCGGAGATCGCCAAACAAAGATCTGGGGCGTTGTCGCTACATCATGCTGGGCTTTGAATGCCGAAACCTCTGCTTGAGAAGTCAGCTTAATATCTTCAAAAGCAATCCCTTTCGTGTTGAGCAGATTCACTGCCCGCAGTCCCCAGGGACATTCGTGCTCGGGCATCGACATGCGGTAGAGCTTCACCGGATCTTGTAGCTGGGTATGGGCGGCGTCAGAGTTAGAAAGGGTAGCAGTCATCAGTTCACCTCGCGATGCCCAACGGCATCAAATGTGTCGATGACCCGACGCTAAAGCCTACAGTGAGCTTGAAGGTCAACGGGGTGCTTAAGAAAAAATTGGCTATTCTGCTTGTCTTCTGATTGCTACTTGAGCCAAGCTATCGGTTAGAAGCGCCCAACCTCCACCACATCGAGGTGTTAGGCGTTAGATTCGACGGATAGTTCCCAGGAAAGCCAGGTTGGACGGTAGTTCTAACCCTGAATCAATGATGATGCAGCACTTCGCTTAAGCTAACAGGTGGCAGAACATATTTAGAGCATATCCATGAGTACCAACCAGCCTCTTACCCGGCTCGGATCTGCAGCTGCTCTCATTGGCGCAATCTTGCTATTCGTTTCCACGCTGCTACATCCACTCGATAGCGATCCCAACGATGCCCCTGCTGCTTTCGCCGAATACGCTGCAGATTCCCTTTGGGTATGGAGTCATCTCGGTCAGTTCTTGGGGGTCGCCGGGCTGGGGATGGCACTAGTGGCGCTAGCGACCACCTTTGAGTCTGGTCGAGCGGCAGCCTGGGGTCGCATTGGCTGGGCTGGAGCAGCGGCCATCATAGCCGTGGCCGCCGCGCTACAGGCCGTGGACGGTGTGGCGCTCAAAGTCATGGTAGATCGCTGGGCCGCTGCCACTGGGGAAGCTCGCATGTTCGCCTTCGAGGCTGCATTTGCGGTGCGTCAGATTGAGATTGGTCTTGCCAGCCTCCTGAGTCTCTTGTCAGGTTGCACGTTGATCATTTTTGGTGTCTCACTCGTTTTTAGCTCTCGTTATCCCCTTTGGCTGGGCTGGTTGGGGCTTCTGGGCGGTCTGGGACTGGTCGCGACTGGGGCGGCGCAGGCTTCTACAGGCTTTTCAGATTTGGCGATGACACTCAGTATGCTGGCGAGTTCTGTGTTCCTCATCTGGGCCATTCTAGTGGGGATTTTCATGTGGCGGCTGGCCCCTCGGCTGGCAGGCGATCGCGATGCTGCCAAACAACGGCAGACAGCGGACGGGGTTGCTACTGGTATTGAGCGTTCACTTTAAAGCCCCTCACCCCGAAGTCTCCCCCTTACTCTATAGTCAACTATAGGGTTTAGACTGAAGCCAAAGCTAGCGAAGAATAGCAATGGTCGTCATCACCGGATTGAAAATTGGCGAAGTTGCAAAGCAAAAGGATCACCCTAACCGCTGCGCATCATTGGGCCGTGCCTACCGCTGACGCCATACCAGTCTTGCAGCCATGCCTGCATCTGCCAGATTTCCTGGCGTTGGGTGGTGGCGATGTTTTGAGCAAAGGGCTGTAGAGCTTGATGCTCGACCAACCCGTGATTTACCAGCCGTTGGGACATCATCACAGCCCCCATGTGGTGCATGACCATGTCTTCTAGAAACTCTTGATCCAGCTCATCCCCTTCGAGCTGGCTGAGGTCGCGCATCATCGGAGTGTAGGTTAGCTCGGTTTCCTGATCGGGATACCACTTGCTCAACCAGGCTTCCATCTGCTCAATTTCGGCGGTTTGCACGTTGATAATGTCCTGAGCAAACTCGCGCACCTCCGGGCGATCGCTGTACTCCAGCACCCGTTGAGCCGTAGCAATGGCTTCTTCGTGGTGGGGAATCATCAGGCTCAAGAATTCGAATTCATTGTTGGCCTGCATCATCTGCATCATGTGCTGGTGATGCCCCTGCCCCTGGCCCTGTTGCATCGGGCTTTGCCCCCAACCGTCTCGGTGCATGGGCATTTGGCCCCAGTTCATTGGCATTTGCCAGTCGGGTCGGCCAGATTGCTGGAGTGGGTCGGCACTGAAAGCTGAGGAGATGAAGGGAATGGCGATCACACCTACAGTTGCAGCGCTAAGACCGGCGATCGCGGCGATGGACTTGGTGGACGGTCGCATGGGACTTGCCTCCTGAAACCTATGCTCTAAGTTTAAATCCTCCACTTGGCTAGAGAGTTCAGGGGAAACTGTATCCCGGAAACGATTATTTACACTTGTTTCCCCGTCAACTAAGCCTGGGGTCTTCCAGTCAGATGGGGATGGGCATCGCCATCAAAACCGCTTTCTTTGCCTTTTTGGAGCGCCATATCAGCACTCATATAACAGGCAGATTCCTGCCCCTCGCCTGGAAGCCAGGCCCGGTGACACGGTGCAGCTTCGTCGGCATGGGTATGGGTAGCGACGCCAAGAGCCTCGACGACGGCTGGCGGCGATCGCATTCGCCAGCGTCGTTCTGCAAGCCGAGACAGCAAACTTGAAGTCAGGTCCACCGACGTAGGATTCAGCAGCTGAGATTCGCTTCAACACCGTGTTTCAGGAGTCAGAACGCACTTATAAACGGCCCCTCAGGGCTGTCACCTTCCTCTCATATTTGGTTTTGACCTCATGCATCAGTTAGGCGGCAGGCATTGGCTGAGCTGACAGGATCGGGGAGCGGGCTGGTTTCTACGGATGGGGCAAGGCGATCGCGCGATCGCAAATATTCCCCTGTCAGGACGGGTTCCACCACCTTCATCGAGTGCCGTACGCTGTGATACCGATGGGTCTGGGCACTGGCGTTGCGTTCCTGCCAGCTTTCTCCCGCCACTTTTTTACGCAGCTTGATGATGCCATCAATGACGGCTTCCGGTCGGGGCGGACAGCCGGGAATGTAGACATCCACCGGGATTAGCTTGTCCACACCGCGGACCGCAGTCGGCGAGTCGACGCTAAACATGCCCCCTGTAATGGTGCAGGCTCCCATCGCGATGACGTACTTCGGTTCCGGGATTTGCTCATAGAGTCGCACCAGGGCTGGTGCATATTTCATCGTGATCGTGCCAGCAGTAATCATCAGATCCGCCTGGCGGGGAGTGGCACGAGGGGCAGCCCCAAACCGCTCCAGATCAAATCGAGGACCGTAGGCGGCCATGAATTCCATAAAGCAGCAGGCGGTGCCAAACATCATGGGATATAACGTGGAAAGTCTGGCCCAGTCGTAGAGGTCATCTACACAAGTGAGAATGACATTTTCAGACAGTTCTTTGGTAACGGTTGGAGCAGATGTACGATTTTCCACGGCATTGGAGGAGGTCGTTTCTGACATGGTTAATACCTCTTTAGTAGACGAGTTTTGGCAGGCTTACTGTGCGACTGTGGCTGACGAAAATCCTGGAGCACAGCCTGACTTAATCGATCAATTTGGCGATCATCCGGCGCTGGCGGATGAATTGGGAGCTTTGGTTTTAGCGGGAACCAAAACAGCTACCTGTTCGGCGCTGTGGGAGTGGGAAGCAGAAGCCAGTGAACCGCCTCAAGTAGGGACGAAAACTTTAGTTTTGAACGGAGCCGGGCAGCCCATTTGTATTATCGAAACGACAGAAGTGCAGATTCTGCGATTCAATCAGGTGGATGCCCAGTTTGCCTACGACGAGGGCGAAGACGATCGCACATTGGAATCCTGGCGGCGAGAACACTGGAAATACTTTTCGCGGGCACTTCCAAAGATTGGGAAGCAGCCGACTGAGAATATGCTGCTGGTCTGTGAACGGTTCAACGTGATTTATCCTCCTGCTTACTCCGTTCGAAGCAGAGATCCCAGGTCGGAATGCCGTAGCGATCGCGCACCTGATCCAGCGGCCATTCCACCACCTGCCAGAAGTCCCAGCTAGCCGACAGATCGACCTGGCAGGTGGCGCCCCGGTGGAGCGCCCACAGCACTAATCGAGGATCGAATAGACCCTGGTGGGCGGGAGCAACGGGGGTGATTTGGGCGCCCCAGTGGAACTGCAAAATGGCGAAAAATAAGAAAGCAAAACCATCCTCACGGACAAATCCGGCTTGAAATGCCCCCTGCTGAATCTCTCCCAGGGGATCAGTGCCGTAGCCCGACAGCAAATGTCCAAAGTCGTGAAACACCAGCCGCAGGGGAATAGCTCCGGAATGGCCTGGAAAAGTAAGCTGATTAGCTTTGCAGTGCTGCCAGAAGCGGTAGCCCAGGGTGTCAGGGGGCAACGTCTGTAAGCGCTCGAACCGTTCAGCTAGGGCTGCATTTTGACCACCCCGGTTCAGAAGTAGGGGCGCAAGCATGAGCCAGAGCCCCTTGAAACCGTTTTCGCCCCAGGCGGCTTGCCAAAAGCGCCCCATGAGCTGGCCCATTAATGAGAATCGAGCCGCCTGCCGCCGTCCCTGTCGACTCTGCTGGAGGATGCCAAGACGCGGTTCGCAAACGGCTAGCGATCGCGCCAGAGATTCTAACCGAGTCATCTGTTGATCGGCCACTGCACCCGACAGCATGGCAAAGGCGATCGCCAACTGCACCAACCGTTTTCGGCGATGGGGGTGGGTCAGCGTAGCCGCAACCGGCGGGGCTGGTTGGGCAGAGGTGATTTCGAGGGAGGTGTTGTGTATGGCCACCAGAGTTTCCAGAAAGGCAACCTCGGCTGCCGATAGGTTGAGGGGATCGACCGCAACGGACTGGAGAGCCGCGATCACCCCTGGCAGGTTGGTCTTGGAAAAAACCGCAATATCCATCACAGGTGCTCCGCGTCAGGGCTGTTTGTTTCATGGTTTGAATGAAGCCAGCTTGGTCGGTGGCAGGGGGCCACGGGTTTGGGCGGTGAGGGCCGCGATCGCCGCGAACGGCTGCATCTGCACATCCCTCACCAGCGGATTCGCCTTAAGAGCCGCAATGATCGGGCTGTTGACGTAAGCCTTCAGCGCGGTTTCAGCCTCAAAGCAGTACAGTCCCCCTGCGGTTTTAGCGTTATCGTTGATAATCCAGATTTTCCAGAGGAGGCCAGGGAAGGCGGCGATCGCTCCGACCGCCTTTGCAAAAGCGGCTTCTAGTTCTGCCTGGGGGCAGGCATAGGTCAAGTTGATTTGCAGGATGGTGTGATTCATGATCTATAGCCTTTGCTATGGTGATTAGGACACTTTAGTAATGTTGAGAACGTTCAAACGTTTGATAGTGGCGTTGTTCTAGCCAAACTCGCACGTCGTCTTCCGTCTTGAAAGAGTGATGGCATCTATGCACGGGGTCGTAGACCTTCCACACTTCGGTGTTGCCAATGGTTAGCTGTGTGATGCGGGGTTCGTCGTTATTGATCAACCTGTGCAGAAGCGTATGGATTACCCGCCCCCAAACTGATTGGCGAGCCGGTCGATGAACGATGTTGCAGGGGCTTTGGCGCAGAGAATGCTTTAGCTGCTGCCGCTGCTGCTCAAGCGGGGGACTGGTTTCGTGAGTCAAGGGATGCATGGGAATGCTCCAAAATTGAAAAGGACAGGCAGGGATATTTTTAGCGGGTGCTAGCCAGAGATTGTTCTGGCACGATCGCCTGTAAGCGCCCGGTGATCAGGTCGAGGGCTTCGTTCTTCATTTCCCGCACGATGTCTCCAGCCGATTTGACGGCGGTGATGTTGCCGCTGCTTTCCCCAGCGGTAAGGCACATTTCCTCGAAATCGCCCGTGGTGTCGGGCATCGGCAAAATGATGGAAAACTTGGGCACCGGCACCGTTTGGCCGCCGACGATGGTGGAGCCGATGGGGGGCTGAGTTTGGCTGTGGCCCATCGCTTCGGCAATGCGATCGCCCCATTGATGCACCGCTCGATTGCGAATGACGCGCATCAGCTGACCCGGCATTTCTGGCCCAAACAGGGTGGTGCGGGTGGTGTCGCCCAGCTTCGCATGCAGCACTCGCGCTTTATACTCCGGGTGGGCAAAGGCTTCTTCGCTGGCGAGAAAGCGGGTGCCACACCACACGGCCTCGGCCCCCAACGCCAGGGCAGCGACCAGTCCTTTGCCGTCGATGATGCCCCCCGCCGCAATCACGGGCATCGGCGCAACCGCCCGACACACGGCAGGCAACAGGTTGAAGGTGCTGGCTTCGGCCCGATTGTGGCCACCTCCTTCGGCTCCCTGGACGATGATGGCGTCGAATCCCATCGCCTTAGCGTCTTGCGCTTCGGCGACCGAGCCGACTTCCATCCAGACTCTGGTGCCGCTGTTTTGCAGCTGGGCGACCCAGTCGGCTGACGGCAGCGCCCAGAAGAAAATCACGACGGGCACCTGTTCTGCCACACAGACAGCGATGTGTTCGGTCTGGGTCATGCCCGTGATGAAGTCGACGCCAAAGGGGTACCTGGTCAGCTTGCGGGTTTCGCCGATGAGCGATCGCAGTCCTTCTGGGTCAACCATCGCGGCACTGAAGGTGCCCATGCCCCCGGCATTGCTGACGGCAGCAGCCAGTTTGGGGGTGGCAACACAGGCCATGCCAGCGGAAATGATCGGGGTGGAGAGGCGGTAGGTTTGGGTGATTTGGGTGGTCAGCATAATGGGTGAATGGGTGGATGGTGCGATGGGGTATTGGGG
>PYEQ01000311.1 GCA_003017785.1 filamentous cyanobacterium CCP5
CCACCTCCACCATGTAGATGTTTTCCCAGGCCGCTAGCTCGGTGACAACGGTACTGGCGGAGAGGACATTGCCGCGGTAGGTCTGCTTTTGGACCCGACTGGGGACATCTGGGTACAAAGGCTGAATCGCGGCGACTGGTCCATCCGAGTCCTGGTACTGAACCCCGTACAGAGCGGGCACATAAACCCCCGGCACCTGAGCCAGATGTTTGAGCTGAACCAGCCGTTCGCAACCCCGAACCTGCTGGTAAGCATCGATAAAGTCATCCAGCAGGGTTTCGCCGTCCCCCAGCAAAATCACATCAAAGAAGGGGGCAAAGGGTTCGGGGTTGGCGGTCAGCACCGGCCCGCCGCCAAATACCAGGGGATGGCTGAGGGTGCGATCGCTTCCGTAAATGGGCACTTCTAGGGTTTCTAACAGCCCCATCAGGCCGCCATAGTCGAGCTCCCAGGACACAGAGAACCCGAGCAGATCCACCGTTGCGGGTAGGGGCTCATGGTGATCCGTAAATAAACGACTCACCGCCAGATCTCGCCGCTGGGCTAGGGTCGCCCAGACAATCTGATAGCCCAGACTGGTAATGCCCACCGTGTAGGTATTTGGGAAGGCAAACACCACCGGCGCCGCCCCATCATCGGGAACGGCGGGCTCAAAGAGCAATGTTTCTTTCGTAAAGGGAGATTCAGACACTCAGGCAGTTATAGATCAGTGCAGGTCAGCAGCAGCGAAACCCACCGTGGGGCATCGGACAGTGGCGCAGGCCGGTTCAAGGTTTATCCCGCCTTGCCTATCGGCTCAGCTTCCCCCACTCTAACGACTTAGCAAGCGCTGAAGCGACCTAGCTCCTTTCCTGGGGCCAATCTGTCCTCAATCACCTCTCAAGACTGCCGGTTAACCTCGGTTACCCCCCTTCGGGAATGATACTGACTCCTTGACCACCCCTTAGTAAAGCTGAGATATAGACTGCGGTTTATACGGTTTCAGGCCAAAAGTCCATCACCTAGCATGGGGCCATAGCACACCCCTAGCCGTCTCAGGTCGATCCCATTGAGCCCTTTCCTAGGACGCCCGCTGGAATATGGATACGCCTCGCAGTCTTTTACTTGGCTTTGACGCCCTTAGCCCCCACGAGCAAAGCACCCTGGTGCCGACCGAGTCGACCGCTAAGCCAGCGCTTTCCCCTGAACAGCGGCGCTGTCTCTCTGCGGAAGCTCACCAGTGGCTGAAGCAGGGCATTGCCCAGTATCGCCAGGGTCAGTACACCCCGGCCCTGGCGATACTTCAGCAGGCTTTGCAAGCCTATCGCAGCCTTGGCCATCGCAGCGGTGAAGCTAAAGTACTGCTGACCCTGGCCAGCCTCTACTACCAGCTGGCCGACTACCTCTGGGCCCTAGACTATGCCCGCCAGAGCTTGACCGTGGCTCGCAAACTCAAAGACCAGCACCTGATTCAGCAGTCCTTAAGCTACCTGGGCAACAGCTACCGTCACCTGAAAGACCTGGACAGGGCTCTGACCTACACCCAGGAAAGCCTTCAATTTGCCCGCATCCTTGCCGATCGCCCGGCGGAAATGCGATCGCTCAACAACCTGGCCATGGTCTATCGGCTGCGGGGGCAAAACCAGGAGGCCGCTGAGCTCTATGAAGCCAGCCTGCTGATTGCGATGGATCTAGGCGATGGCCCTACCGTGGAGCAGGTCCTCAAAAACCTGGGCAACACCTACAGCGCCCTTGGCAATCACCTCAAGACGATTCAGTACTACGAGCAGCTGCTATCCCTGGCCTCCAAGAGCCAGCTTCAAGCCCCGTTAGATCCTCAGCTGCCCATGCGGATTTTGCGATCGCTGAGTCTGGCCTATCGAGCCATGGGCAACCACGTCCGGGCGATCGCCTACCTGCACCAGCGGCTAACCATTGTCCGCCGCCATAACGACGCCCGCAGCGAGGAGCAGATTTTAGAGCAGCTCGCCCAGAGCTACGAAATCACCGACCAGGTCGAAGCGGCCCTCGACTGCTACGAGCAGCGCCTACAGGTATTGATTCAGCTCCAGGACAGGCAGCTCCAGCGACAGGCCTTTAACCACTTTCGCTGTGCCTGCCTGTCCCACGGAGTGATCGAGCGGACCCGTCCCTATCAAAGCCTGTTTGAGGCCAGATCCCCTAGCGATAGTCCACATCTCTGAAAACCAGCCGGGAGTTAAAGCCAAGGCTGCGCAGATAGCTCACCAGGGACTCCGCCTGATCGCGACTCTGAAAGCTGCCCGCATTGATAAACCGGCCTAGGCGGGCATCTTCGAACTGAGCGGTGGGTACGGCCTGCTGGCGAATCTGAGCCAGGGTATTTTCATTGCCAAAGACCGCTGCAACGTAGGGGTTGAGCTGCTCGGCTGGGGTGGTTGGCGTACCCCCGCCAATCACCCCAGGGCGATCGACAGAGGGAATCTGCACCGTCGTAGCATTGCCGGTTTGATTGGAGAACACCTGTCCGTTGTTCAGACCAATGATCGTCAGTTGAGCATTGGTGCTGCCAGGCTCCACTCGAGCTACGTACTGGGCCGGAGCATTATTAAACGTACCGATGGCGGAATATCTCACCGCGTTGGCATTGGGGGGTACCGCCGATAGCACCTCCACCGGCTGATCCTGGAGTAGGAGCTGTCCCGACTGCTTGGAAAACACCCGCATCAGCCGCCGGGCGTTGTTGTCGGTGAAAACTCGCACCGCATAGTCAGTCGTATCAAAGGCCAGGGCCGTTGCCAGCTCCGGCGTCGGCGTCGGCTGACCGGGGGTAGGCGTCGTCGGAGGTAGATTCTGGGCCGTGAGAATCCGCTGGGCTCGGGTCTCCTCAAAATCTGCCGCGTTGCGGGTTTCGTTAAAGATCACCAGTCGAGCTTCGCGGGTAGTGGGGTTGTAGCGGATATCCGCCTGTCGCTGTTGACCGTTGTATACGTAGGTGGCCACGTAGCGAGCAAAGCCATCGCTGTATCCCCGAAATGTCGTAGGGGCAGCACTGCCCTCTAGAACGTCATCGATTCGCTGAAAAACGTTTGTGCGCAGCTGACCGTTGCCGACATCAAACACCCTGACCGTGTAAGCCCTCGGATACTCGATGTTGAGGATGGTATTACCGGCGGTCTGGGCTAGCTGAATAACGGTATTGCCAGGCAACACTGGCGTAGTGATCGTGGGTTCTGAAGGGGTTGTCGCGGCGGCCAGCGGCAACGTTACCCCCAGGGTCGAGATGATGGCTACGGCCCCGTAGACCAGGGGCTTGAGGGCAGGCCGGATGAGTCCAGCAAAACAGCGCCCAGCACGGTTCTTACTCATTGAAAACGGCTCCCTTGTATGGACACGACGCCCCCACTACCGATGAAGTTAGGATCTTTCTGAAAGCCCCTTCAGGCTCAGGACTTTGACCTGGCCAAAGTCCAGCTGGACTGACGATCAAAATCCGGGCGAAAAATCTATCTGTGAGGCTTTTGGCTTCGATTTTATCGAATATTTCCAAAATACCGACGTTTTTCTAAAAAAGATGGTCAACCCCCTTAGATCCAACCAGACGAGCCCAGCCCAGGGGAAAATCCTAGGAATTGTTACGCTGGCGATCGGTCTCTGAAAGCTGGTTGAGCCAGCGACGGGCATCCTCGGAAACTTCAATGGGTAAGGAGCCTGAGCGAATATGCAGATCTCGCTGGGGAAAGGGCACTTCCAGGTGATAGCGCTTCAGCGCTGCTTCAATTTTGAAGTAGAGCTCGCTCTTGATGATGTACTGTTTGCTGGGCTGGGAAATCCACACCAGCAGCTCAAAGTCGAGGGCACTGTCGCCAAATCCTTTGAAAATCACCTGGGGCGAGGGGGCATGCAGAATCTGGCTGTAGCCTTCACAGGCATCCAGCAGGGCCTCGCGCACCGTGGGGGGATGGGAGCTATAGGAAACCCCCACCGGCAGTCGCAGCCGCGAAACGGGGTTGCGGTGGCTCCAGTTGATCACTTCTTCTTCTAAAAATCGGGAGTTGGGCACGATGATCGACACGTGGTCGATGGTGCGAATTTCAGTACTGCGGGCCCCAATCCGCTCGACAGTGCCCAGGAATTCTCCAAAGTCTACGAAGTCTCCCACCTGCACCGGCCGCTCGAACACCATAATCAGGCCGCTGACAAAGTCCTTGGCAATGTTTTGCAGCCCGAGGCCAATCCCTACCCCTAGGGCGCTGGCGATTAACGCCAGGGAGCTAAGATCAAGGCCCCAGATTTGCAGCACCACGACGGCCCCAATGAAGATCAGGGAGTATTTGGCTAGCACCGCGATCGCTTCTTGGGATCCCCGGTTGATGCCCGTGATACGCAAAATCCGAGACTTCAGGAGATTGGTAAAGGTACTGGCCACCACCACCAGCCCCAGCAGCATCCCCAGCAGAATCACTAAATCCAGGACAGAGTAGCTGTTTTCCCCCAGAGATAGGCTGCGGGCCAATAGTCCATCCACCAGTCCTGCGGTGACCACATAGGTAAGCTGGCGAGTAAACGGAAACAGGTTGGTGACGTAGTAAATGGTTCCTAGCCAGAGGGAGGCTCGCACTACCAACAGGGTTGTCCGCAGCAGCAGATTGACTCCGGTGAGCTCCATATCTTCGTTCTGGGTGCCCATGGCGGTCATTTTCTGGACCGCCGGACGGACGTAGTGCTGCCAGAACTGTCCCGTCAGCCAGTGGAGCAGTCCGGCGGCGACCAGAATGCCTACGGCGATGGGTAAGGTCCTCATCAGAAAACCTTCCTGGCGCTGTAGGGAGGACTGTTGCAGGGCTTTTTCCAGGGATGCCGCTAGGTTTTGGGATAGTTGGGCAGGGGATTCGGCGCCAGCGAGAGCGGCATCCGCTTCGGTAACCGTGATCAGATCAGTGCCGTTGACGAACACCAGGGAGCGATTTTCTTGGTCCTGTACCGAAACATTGAACTGGCGTTCTGCAGGCCCTTCCGCCTGATTTAAGAGGGTTTCTAGGCGGCGCTGAATAATCGAGGCCCGTTCACTGGGACTGAGGTCGGAGGTGGCGGCAACCCGCAGCAGCGGCGTGCCATCCAGCACAATCGACTCCCCGTTTACAGGTCCGCTAGCCTCCTGGGCATAGCCGGGAATCCCTGGCAGTAGGTGGAGAGCGATCGCCAGCCCTAAACCAATCACCAGGGTCAGGACTCGGCGGCAGGGCCCATGGCCAAAGATCATCGATGGGAGTTCCGTGAAGACCGCCTCAAGGATAACTTGTTGCCCCCCCGACGATGGCGAATCACCACCGGAATCAAAGACAGTCCCGTCAGCGCTAACAGAGCCAGAATCAGGGGCAGCCACTCTCCTCGTTTGAAGGCATTAAAGCCCGCCGCCCCAATCCAGGTATAGGCGGCGGTGCCGGGAATAATGCCCACTGAGGTACCGAGGACATAGGTCTTGAGCCGCACGGAAGTCAGGCCAAACAGAAAGTTGATCAGATTGAAGGGAGAGATGGGGGCAAACCGCACCGCCAGCACGTACCAGAAAGCCTGCCGTTGTAGATGGTGATCGATCTGATTGAGGATAGTTTGATGTTTGAACCAGCGCCGACATTGTTCGCGGAGGCCATAGCGGGCGATCGCAAAGGCCGCGATCGCCCCCAGGGTGGCCCCGACCACCGACCAGACCGTTCCCCACACCACTCCAAACAGCACCCCCCCGGCCACCACCAGCACCGTTCCAGGAACAGCCACCGCGGTAGCAACTACATGGGCTGTGATAAAAGCAACCTCCTGCCAGGGCCCCAGGGCCATCAGCTGGGCCGCTAGAGTTCGGGGGCCTGGGGCGTAATGGGCCCATAGCCAGACTAAACCCGCCCCCACGACCAGCAGCAACAGCCCTGTCTCTTATACACATCT
>PYEQ01000312.1 GCA_003017785.1 filamentous cyanobacterium CCP5
GAAGTTGACACCATCGAGACTCAGCAAGCCGTTTCCTTCCTGGGTCGTCGCTCGGTGGTCAAACAGCACCATGTCGCCAATCGTAGCCAGCCCGCTGAAGAGCTAACCTTCCTGGGCCGTCGCTACACCCGCTAAAGCTTCATCCTCAGAGCGTTCCTTCTCAGACCATACGACACGACACTTGCCCCCTGATCTCGACCGTCAGGGGGTTTTTCATAAAATAAAAAACGCATAAAGTTAGACATTCTCACTTGCTATTAGATTTTTAAATGTTCATAGTAGTCGTGAGAATCAGCCTATGCGTCTGCCTCTAAACATTAGCTAGTTTTGGAGACAGATAAATGATCAGCCGACTTTCCGGATATATCGCGATTGCTGCAACTTTAACCTCCCTTTTTGCCATAGCTCATCCTGCTCAGGCGTTAATATTCAAGTTTGAATCTGACTCCGTTGCTGGCACTCTAGAATTTGAGTCTACAGGGAATCTAATGCTTCCTAAAATAGGTGCCAACACTGTAATTACACGATTAGATTCCGACAATGGATTGTTCCCTGTACCAATAGAATTTGATTCCTTTGAAGGGGTTACTGGCTTTGATAGCGGTTTTGATGTAACCACGAGTTCATTATCTGTTGTCAGGTTCGTTTCTGGATCTTTCACTGTTCCCGTCACTGTCCCAAATGGCGTCAGCTTCACAGGAGAGATTAACTTTGTATCGGAAAAGCCGAATGGCCTTGTATCTGGTTCTGGCACTGCCCGGCAGAAATTCATAGTAGATGGCTATGAAATCAGCCGCGAGACAGTAGCTTTTTCTATTCTTGAAAATACAGAAGCTATTCCCACTCCAGCTCTACTTCCTGGCCTAGTTGGCATGGGGGTAGCTGCCCTACGCAAGCGTAAGCAAGAAGCAGAGGCAGAGGCATAAGTTAACGCGCTAAGAATATCTATAGAGCCTTTGCTGACACGGGCTTTTTACATATTTACAGTTAATGCGAGCTGAATTCACCATTTGCGAGCTGTTGGCAATTAATCTAAAAGTGAACGCCCTAAAAGTGAACGCCTGCCTACTCCACCGCCCCCAGCACCGTAATCTTGATCCGCGCCATCTGCCCCCGCAGCCTCGCCCACTCCCGGTAGGTCGATGCCTTCTGCCGGTCTAGCTGAGAGAGGTTGTCCAGGTACGCAATCGTATCAATCCGGGTACTGAACCGATAGTCAATCTCTAACAGCCGGTGCTGGGTCGTGGCTCTCCTGGCAATCTCCTGGGAAATCTGAAACTCTCGCCGGTATTGGTCAAAGTCCAGCACCTGCAACATCACATCCTGGCGGATCGCCTCCGCTATCTCCCGGCTGCCCTGCTCAATCTCGGCTACTTTCACCTGGAGGTCAGCGATCGCTATGCTGTTCTGCTGTGCCCTGGCGTTGGTCTGAGTAATCCCGCGCACCAGGGGAATCCCCACCAACGACAGCACCTCATTGATGGCATTGAGCGGGTTAGAGAAAGCCGTGGCCAGATGGTCAAAGAACCCCCGCTGCTGCGGCTGCCCGTTCACCATCTGGGTGTCATACCTCAGATAGCGCTGCATCAGCGGTTCAAACGAGTCCATCCACACCGCCTGCTGATTTCTAGCTCTAGCGTCATCGATGCGACCTTCTATCGAGTCAATCCGCTCCTGAATGATTTGCAGCGTCAGGTTATTCTCCACCGCCATCGCCTGTAGCTCATTGATGCAGGCTTCGGTCGCCTCCAGGCAGGGCAAGTCCCCCATCATCGCCGTCCACAGGTCATCGTTGATCTGCATCTGGATCAGCAGGTCGAGGGAGTCCCCAGCCGGATTCAAAGGGTTCTCATCAGCAGTGTAGAGGTCGTCTGGGCTCTCGATCGTGGGCCGCTCTAACGCCGGGTCTTCGAGTTCCTGATACTCCTCTTCAACATATTCCTCTTCCTCAAAGCTCTCCTCCTGGGCCAGCATCGGGCAAGGGGTCGAGGCTATCAGCAGCAGCGCCAGCGCTGGGGCCGCCCACAGCCAGCGTGATTTCCACCTGGAGCCGGTTGTCGCTCTGCCCCAGCCATTTGATTCGTCTGATGGTGCCTGCATAGGGACTCGTTACCGTAGAGAGTTCTGATAGCTGAGTGTCGAGATTCTGTACATTCGCCTCCAGCTGGGCGATCTGAAACTCCCGATCGCGGCTGCGCTGCTCCGCCTGCTGGAGCTGTTCCCCATAGGAAAGCTGCTGCTGGTTCTCCTCCTCCGCCCGCTGAGCCACCGCCAGGGAATATTCATATTCCTGGTACTGGCGCTGCTCCTGGGCCTTTCGCAGCGTCCCCTGGGCCAAGTCAAGGTCACTGTAGAGTTCTTCTAAAATCCGGTCTTCGTGCTCCCGCATGGCCGAGGGCACCTGGTCGGGAGGTAGGGTTTGCAGCAAATCCAGCTTGCGGATCTGGAGGTCGATATCTGCCTGCACCTGAGCGATCGCCGCTTCTTCCGTCTGAAAGGTCACCGGGGGCAGAGAACGAATCGGAGGCACCGGCATCGGCGGCGACGGATTGATCACCTCACGGGCCTGAATCTTTTGAAGCGAGAGCTTTGCCCTGTCTCGCTGCACCATGAGCTGCTGCCGCTGGCGACTCCGATCCGCTAGCACCTGGCCTGAGTTTACGAAGTCCCCCTGCCCCACCTTCAGGTCATCCGGCTCACTCAGGGACAGGCTGAACTTCAGCACTCGCGGCGTATCGCTGACCACGGGGGCTGTCACCACCTGGGGCTGAGCCGGTGGCGTCTGGGTGGCCTGACTCTGGGACGGCCTCGCATCGGCAAACCACAGCACCCCCACCAGCCCTGCCAGCACTGACCAGGCCACAAACCCTATCGCGTTAGTAGAAGACTCATTGTCCGGCTGGCTCATGCTCTCACCTTCACGATCACCTGACCGTTCAAAATCCAGTAATCCCGCAGCAGGCTGGCCAGCTCCAACGGCCTGGCATTACTTAGCTCCAGCTGCCCGCCCCAGGTTCTCACCGAGGGGTAGTTCTCCAAATTCAAAGGGATTTGCAGCTCATCAATGTCATCCAGCAGCAGGGAGCCGCTGATAAAAGCGTTCTGGGGGAGAGTTGTTAGCCAATCCACCGCCGCCATTTCCTGTATCGCCAGGTTCTGAGAGGTAATGCGCACCATCCCTGTCAGCTCTGCCTTGACCCGCGTAGGCCGGATCTGGATGTCGCTGCCGTTCCCGATCTTGTGGAGGACGCCGGTGGTCAGGCTAACGCCGGTGATGTCCGTCGTCGTCGCTCCAATCAGCTCATAGCGATCGCTGACAGCTTGCGAGGTGTAGATATGGATCCCCTCCACCGTGGCCACCACCCGCTGCTCTGCCCCGTACTTGTGGAACAGCTCGGCAGCGGTAGCCGGGTCATTGAAGAAGGTCTTGGCCACCGTCTCACTAATCCCCCCAGCACTGGCAATATTCACCGCCGCCACCGTCAGAAAGATGGCAGTCGCCAGCACCCAGTATTCAGAAGGCGAACGGGTATCCAGCCTCGCCCTCGGATTCCCCGGTATCACAAGTCGGGCCGGGTTCGGATAAAACGCCTCCACCCCCGACTTGGTAAAGGCATCGGCAAACCAGCCCACGAAGTACCCCACCACTACCGCCAGGTACAGGGGCACCCGTCCCCACCACAGCAGCGGCAAAGAAAGGAGCGCGATCGCCCCCGTCGCCATAAAGCTATGGGTCATCGAGCGGTGAGGAAACCGCTGCTCTAGAAAGTTCGTCACCGGCCAACACACCCGCCCCACCGAGCTTTCTGAGGTGTCAATATCCGGCAGTTGGGAGGCTACCGCAGCTGCGGCCAGCACGTAAGGATCTGCCGTCCCCACTCCGATCGCCACGGTACAAACAGCTAAGGCTGCATGGGTCACAGACATCATCGGCCTAACCTCGCACGACTACCCCGATTGGCCTGGCTGAAGACAGTGCGCAGCGCGATCGCCAGCAACGACGCCACACCCCCGACGATATACAGCGCTTTATCGCCCATGCCAATCCCAATGAACTTGACGATGCCCACAATCGTTAGGGCCGCAATCAGAAACGGCGTCCCATCGATGTACTGCCGGTGGTCGCCCGCTTCGCTGCTATCGCTCAAGCCCATCAGCTCCTCATGGATCACCCGCTTCGCCAGGGCCGGATTGCCCCCCGCCCGCTGCTGGAGTTCCGCAAACCGACTGGGGTTGATCGCCATCCCCTGCCGCGTCGCCTCCTCATACATCACCGTCCGAATCTGATCCACCGTCAGCGACTCCAGCTCCAGCCTCGGCACCTTCAGAAACACATCCTTCGCCGGGGGCCGGTCCGCCAGCAGCAGCATTAAGCCCCCTGCCTTCAGCACCTCCTCCAGCCAGTAGCGCAGGCTGCTGGGGAAGCGGTGAGCATCGTCCACAATCAGCAGCGCCTTCGCGTTTTTCAAAGCATCCAGCAGCTCCACCCGCAGTTCTTCAGCCGTCAGGGGTCGCTCCCGTCCCTTCGGCGTCACCTCCACTATCGGCACGTCCAATGCCTCGGCAATCCCCACCAGGGTTTGCTTCGAGCTACCGCTATAGGTCGCCGTAGCCACCTTCAGCTCTGAGGAGAACTGCTGGGCGATCGCTGAGCCTAAAACGCTCTTACCGCTGCCCGACTCCCCCAGCACCAATAAACTCTGCCGCTGCATTAGAGACGACACCATCTGCTGATATTCCGCTGAGCGAAAGTCGAGGACTACGCTGCTGTCCCGCTGGGGTGGCCGCTGCCTTGGGATGCCCGCCATCGGTTCAGCAGGCTGCTGGCCACCTCGGCGGGGTCCACTTTTGGGAGGGCAGCGGCGCGGGCCTGATCCACCCGCTGCTGCAGGTCTTCGGGCAGGTCGCCGTAGCCAATCTGCCGCGCCATCTCCGCCACCACCTGATTACCGATGACAAAGTTGTGGGCCGCTAGCTCCTGGGCCTGCCGCACCATCTCATCCAGCTGGCTACCGCTGGCCGATTCCACTCCCGGCATCTGGGCCGCCACATCCCCCATCACATCACTGAGGCTGGTTTCCTCATCTGATACCAGCAGCTCTCCCCCATACCGAAATCCCTCCCGGTTTCCAGTAGCGGCTACATGCTCCCGCAGGGCACACACCAGCTGCACTGTCTCCGGCTCCAGGATGGTGCAGCCCTCTCCATCCTTATGGCTATAAATCTCATACCCCTGAGCCTTTAGAAACTTGATGTCGTAGTAGTACGTGGATTTGCTGACTCCATAGCGCTCCTGGATCGATTCCGGTGTCGTCAGCGCATCGATCTGGACTGATTCAGGATTCCAGTCTGGGCTGGAATTTTGGGTGTCTAGGCTGGAATTCCAGTCGCTCATTTTTAAAAATATTTTTTGCAGAGTCCCCATATTATGGGAGCTTCAGCGATTTAAAAAACTCAGAGCAAACACTGGACTTGACTGGAATTCCAGCCCGATCTATCTCAGTAGTACAGAAGCTACTGGCCCATGAAAAAGCCCCCAGCGCTTGCTAGGGGCAGAGAGTTGTTGGAAGCTTATCCGTATTGCCACTGATCAAGATGCTGAGTTAGCAGAGTTTAAAGGTCGCAACATAATTTCAGTGAGCAACGAACCTAATTTAGACACCTTTTACTGCACATAATTTTAGTTTTCTGCAAGATCCTCCTAAAAAGGCCATAAATTCCATCGGCTGTCAGAAGACGGATCTGTAGCAAGCCAGCCGATTCGCTGGATACCACCGTGCGACAGCAAATACTCCATTGGACGAAAAATAACAGACTGAATGAGAATCTACTCGCAGTGCATCAATCAGAACCATCTCCGCAGTATATAGCGGTTTGCATAATTATTAGGAGCAATAGCAGCAATGAGCGAACCAGTTTTTGATGTCAGTTTCAGAAGCTTG
>PYEQ01000313.1 GCA_003017785.1 filamentous cyanobacterium CCP5
ATCCAGTTCTTTCTGGGCGGCATCATGGCTAGCGCTGCGCAGCTCCTCCATCAGGCCAATCACCGCATCCACGGAGGGAGCCATCTTGCGGGCAATGCTGAGTTCGGCGTAGGTGCCGTAGCCCAGCAGTTCTACCATTTCCTGGCGCAGGGCCAGGGTGCGATCAATCAGGGGAGTGTTGTCAAGCTCTCCCTTAGAAGCGCGGGTAATGTAGGCCCGGTAAATCTTTTCGCGCAGATCGCGGCGGCGGCTGTGCTGCAAGAAGGGGCCAAAGCTGGGATAGCCCAGGGTGATCAGCCAGGGGCCGGATTCGGCGGTGGCGTCGGCATCACCGGCCTCTCGGGCGGCCTGGGCGGAGAGGCCCAGCAGGCTGGGGGGCAGTCCTTCGACTTCCTCCTGGGTAGTGAGCTTGAGGCCAAAGGCTTTGGTGGCGTCCAGCACATTGTTGGAGAACTGAGTGGAAAGCTCTGCTAGCTCCTGCTGAATCTGGTTGAAACGTTCTTTGGCTTCTCCTTCCAGGCCCACGCCGGATAGCTCCGCCTCTCGAATGGCGGATTCCACAATCCGCTGCTGGGCAGAAGACAGTTGGGACCAGGCGGCCCCTTGCCGCAGATGCTTAAACGCCTTGTAAATCGGCTGGCTCTGGCCCATGCGGCTGGCAAACTGCACCAGGGCTGGCTGCACTTCCTGGTAGGCAGTCCGCAGCTCCGGGCTGTTTTTGACCCCCATCAAATGGCCGACAATGCCCCAGCTCCAGCGCAATCGCTCTTCAATGCGGGTGAGGGGCTCTACTAGCCCACCCCAGTTAGGGGAAACGGTTTTTTCTAAATCCTCTAGCTCGGCACTGAGGTCGTCAATCAGCTGGTGAATACCCGGAACCACATGCTCTGGCTGAATAGCATTGAAGGGGGGCAGGCCTTGACCCAGCAGCAGGGGATTGGGGGTGACAATAGCAGTCATAGTCTCGCGTTGAAGAAATAATGGGGAGAAGTTGAGCAAAGGCAAACTCATATCGAGTATGAGTTGTGATCAGTATAACCTTTGCTGCCTTATAGGACACCCCTCGATTTGAAATTCTCCCATAGGATTAGCTTAGGCATGCCAACCCGTCCTATCAGTTGGCTTTTTGCCCAGAAATAAAGATCATGCAGAGTTCTTTTAAGCGGATCGTTACCGGCCTAGCCGTTTTCCTGCTGACGGTGGTGGCGGCGGTGAGCGGCTACCTGATAGCGGGCTGGTCGCTGCTAGATGCCATCTACATGGTGGTGATCACCATTTTCGGCGTGGGCTATGGAGAGGTGCGGGCGCTGTCGTCTCCGACGCTGAAGGTATTTACCATTTTGGTGATTATTGCCGGCGTGGTGTCGGCGGCCTATATGGTGTCTGGCATCGTGCAGCTGATCACCGAAGGAGAAATTCGTCGCGCACTTAACCTCAAGCGTATGACTCAGGAAATCGAAAGTCTAGAAAACCACGTGATTATCTGCGGGTTTGGCCGCATCGGCCAGATGGTGGCCCGCAAGCTCAAGGAAGAGCATCAGCTGTTTGTGGTGATTGACAACGACCCGGAGCGGATTGCCCTGGCCCGGGAAATGGGATTTTTAATGTACCAGGGCAACGCCACCGATGAGGGGGTGCTACAGGCGGCCCAGATTCACCAGGCGAGATCGCTGGCTACTGTCCTACCCAACGATGCGGCCAACGTATTCATTACCCTCACCGCTCGCGAGCTGAATCCCAACCTGGTGATTTTGGCCCGGGGAGAACTGCCCTCCACGGAGAAAAAACTGCGGCTGGCGGGGGCCAACCACGTGGTGCTGCCCGCGACCATTGGGGCCCTGCGCATGGCCCACATGATCACCCATCCGGCGGCGATCGATTTTCTGGCTGGAGGCGAGGGCCGCACCGACCTGAATGAGCTGCTGGGAGAACTGGACATTCAGCTTACCGAACTGCTGGTAGAGCCCAAATCCAGCCTGGTGGGGGGAACCATCGGCGACATCGAAGTGAGCGGCAAAGGCACCTTTATCATCGTGGCTCTGCGACGGGCTGATGGAGAAACGATCATCCATCCGAGTCGTGATGTGTTTTTGGCCCAGGGGGACGCGGTGATTCTCATGGGCCATCAGGGGGACATGCCCCAGTTCGCCAAGCGCTATGCCCTGAAGCGGGAAATGCGCTACCGGGGCGCTCGGATCAGATGAGGCCCAACTATTCTCGCTGGTGGTTGGAATACTGCCCGTGGATGTTGACACAGTAGGGGACCAGGTAGGTCAGCAGGGCTGAGCCCCAGCGAATCTGGGTCATTTGGCCCTGAAGAATGGCGCTACCGTGGTTCAGCACTAGCAAAATAGACCCCACCACCAGGGCTACCCTCAAGGCCGTGGGTCGGTACTGGGGCTGCCCCAGGGCGCGGACAAATCCTGACCAAAACTGCATCGGGTGATTTCGAGCTGTCTTTAGGCGCCTCATGCCAGAGCCTCGTTTAAGTTCCAGGCGGCGCTGATCAGGGCCAAATGGGTAAAGGCCTGGGGGAAATTGCCTAAGGCTTTGCCGCTCGCGCCAATTTCTTCAGAGTACAGCCCCAGGTGGTTGGCATAGCTGAGCATTTCCTCAAACAGCAGTCGGGCTTCTTCGAGTCGGGCCGGGTCGCTGCGACCGGCCCGAGTCAGGGCTTCCACCAGCCAGAAACTGCACAGGTTGAAGGTGCCCTCCTGGCCATCGAGGCCGTCGGAGGTCTGCTGGGTGTTATAGCGATAGACCAGGCTGCTAAACACCAGGCCACCGTTGTCGGGAGACTGGCGAATCGCCTCCAGGGTTTTGATCATCCGCGGGTCTTGGGGGGACATGAAAAACACCAGGGGCATAATCAGGCTGCTGGCGTCCAGGGTTTGGCTGCCGTAGTGCTGCACGAAGGCCTGCTGTTCCTCACTCCAGCCGGACTCGATGATGTCGGTGTAGATCTGGTCCCGCACGGCCTGCCAGCGATCGCGATTGGCCGGAAACGATCGCTTGCTTGCCAGCCGCAGGCCCCGATCCAGGGCCACCCAGGCCATCAGCTTGGAATAGACAAACTGCTGGCGTCCACCGCGGGTTTCCCAAATCCCCTCGTCCGGCTCCTGCCAGTGATCGCAGACCCAGTTCAGCAGCCGCACTAGCTGCTGCCAAAAGTCATGGGAGATGGGCGTTCCATATTTATTGAAGAGGTACACCGAGTCCATCAGCTCGCCGCAGATGTCAATCTGAAACTGCTCGTAGGCGCCGTTACCAATGCGTACCGGCTTTGATCCCTGGTAGCCTTCCAGGTGATCGAGGATGCACTCTTCCAGCTTGTGTTCACCGTTGATGCCGTACACGGCCTGCAGAGAGCCCTCTGGGCCGAGTTCGTGGCAGCGGGCCTCCACCCAGTTCATAAACTGGGCCGCCTCTTCGGTAAAGCCGATGCGTAGCAGGGCGTAGAGGGTAAAGGCTGCATCGCGAATCCAGGTATACCGGTAGTCCCAGTTACGTTCGCCGCCCAGCCGCTCTGGCAGGCTACAGGTCGGGGCAGCGACGATCGCCCCGGTAGGAGCGTAGGTCAGTAGCTTCAGTACCAGGGCTGAGCGCTCCACCATTTCTCGCCAGCGGCCTCGATAAACGCAGCTCGACAGCCACTGCCGCCAGTAGTGGATGGTGGATTCAAACAGCTGCTTGGCTTCCTCCGGAAAGAGGGCTAACCCATCGAGGGGCCTATCGGGGTCGGGCTCCCGCAGGACGAAAGTTAAGTATTCTCCCTGGTGGACAGAAAATTCTGCCCAGACGCCGCGATCGTCGGCCTTGAGGGGAACGTCGGCAACCAGGGCCAGGCTGAGCTGCGGCGATTTCAGCAGGGCTCCCTCTGGAATGATTTCGACCTCGTGGGGATCGCGCCCGTAGTTAAAGCCCGGATAGCAGAGGAGGCGAAAGGTCATGGTGCAGCGAATTCCCCGCACCTGACGCACCACCCAGTCCCGTCCCCGCTGCTGATCTTCTAGCCCCACGGGCATAAAATCGAGGATTTCGGCAAACCCGCAGTCAGCCATAAACCGGGTAATCAAAATATTAGTTTCAGGCCAGTAAAACTGCTGGTGGTTCACCCCCTCTACGCAGGAATGAATTTGGAAGCGGCCCCCCGTTTGGCTATCTAAAATCGCCCCAAACAGGCTGGGGGAGTCGTGGCGCGGGTAGCAAAACCAGTCAATCGAACCATCAACGCCCACCAGGGCCGTGGTGTGCATGTTGCCGATAATGCCGTAGTTCTCAATTGGCTGGTAGGTATCCATGGCTGGTCACGCCCATTCCCAAAAATTTGTAGCGTGCTTCACCGTAGCAATAATGGAGCATAACGGCTGCCTGGGGTCTGCGATCGCCAGGGCCTACTCCCTGGGGGCTACGAACGGTAATCGCCCGGTCTGGCTCTCCTGGAGGTGCCGTTCCAGGGCCGACCAGTCCTCCGTTTGAATTAACTGAGATACCTGGGCGATCGCCCGCTGGTAGGCAGCTAAGGTGTTCAGCAGCGCCTCGCGGTTGTAGCGGGCCATCATCAACCCCAGCTCTGGCGGGCCGCCCCCCACCCGGCTGGTATCTCGAAACCCGGAACTAGCTAAGGCCTGGGCCAGCCTCAGCCGATCAGCCTCGGGCTCTTGCAAACACGCGTGAATCAGGCTGCTGCTGACCATCACCGGCAGGTGGGAAATCCAGGCCACCGCTTGGTCGTGATCGGTCGGGTCGCACAGATAAAGCCTGGATTCGAGATCGGCCACTAGGGACTTGAGAATATCTAAGTCAGCCGCTGGGGTATCTGGGCCTGGGGTGATCACATAGGGCCGCTGGCGAAACAGGTGAGCTTCGGCCGCCTCTAGGCCTGCTTCTGCCTTACCCGCCATGGGATGGCCGCCAAGGAACCGGGGCCAGTGGGGACGGGCGGCGGCGATTACCGGAGCTTTGACCGAGCCCACGTCGGTGACAATCGCCTCGGGGTCTAGGTAGGGAGCGATCGCCTCAACCACCGCGCCAATCTGGGCAATCGGGGTGCAGATAAACACAACTTCAGCAGCCCCCAATAGCCGAAAGTCACTACCCGCCCGCTGAACAATTCCCCGTTCCAACGCCTGCCGACAGGTCTCCTCGTGACGGGCAATGCCAGTCACCCCATGCCCCCTGCGGGACAAATCGATTCCCAGGCAGCCGCCAATCAGCCCCAGCCCCACGATCCCAATTTCCATTCGCCAACCTTTACGGGTAGGTGTTCACTCAACCTCAACAGACTGACCCAATTATTCCAGTTCTCCTCACCACAATCCCCTCACCACAATCCCCCAAGAACCATATGGCACAATGGAGGTCATCATTCGAGGTTGTAACGGCCATCGCCTGTGATCGAAGCTGAAGTTCATTACCAGCTCAGGGACTTTCTGCGCAAGCAGGGGCAGCCCTACTGGCCTCATCACCTGACCCTGGCCCGTCTCGTGGCCAGGGCTTTGCGACTGGGGCGCAGCGCCCTGATTCAGGCTGGCAGTTCTTCGGTGCATTCGGGCCGTTACCGCCTTAGCTATTTAATTTCCATCCTGATCTGGCCCGGGGCTGCTGTCGTTGTGGCCACCGAGGCGGTGCAGCGTCAGCTGCTCAGCGATCTCGCCTATCTGCAGGACTGGGTGCCCACCTACAAGCCCGTGCAGCGAGGAGATACCTGGCCCCATCCTCAGTTTCAAGGCTTGCTGCTGACCACGCCAGAGTCCTGGCTGGCCGATCGCCTTGGCCCCCGCCAGAGCTTTCCTAAAGACATCCCCACTATCATCGACGGGGCCGACGATCTGGAGCAGTGGGTCCAGGATCAGCTCACCGTTACCCTCACCCAGGCGGATTGGGAGGCCCTGGCCTTGGCTTTTCCCGATCAGCAGCAGCTAATTCGAGACAG
>PYEQ01000314.1 GCA_003017785.1 filamentous cyanobacterium CCP5
GTTCCGGACCTGGGGGTAAAGATTATCAGCACCTCTACTGAAGTCGAAACGGCCTTCCTTTAGCTGGACGCTGTTTGTTTACAGAGACTTGCCGATTTTAGAAAGACTGCTATCTTTCTCCCATCTTCGGTCTCCTCTGAAGGTAAAGACGATGTTCGTTATCCCCCAGGGTGGTAGAGCTGGGGGATTTTCTTTGACTCCCGTTCGGCCACTCTTTGAGGGTCGCATCCCATACCCATACCCATCTAAAAAACGGTTATGGCCCCAACCTCAATCTTTCACCCCAACGTTCAGGCGTTTGATAAGCGCGATCGCTCGTTTCTTCGTCTAAACGCCAGCTTTATACACTTGACTCGGCCCGACTTCAAACGTCGTGCGGAAATATTTGGGAGCGATAGACCCTGCAGGATTCGTTGATGGGCTCACTGGCAATCAGCTTAGTGATTGCCTGGCCTATCGAGCGGCGCATAAGGGGATGTCCCATTAGAGGCCCGCAGCACCGTATCCAGCAGGTCAGGAAATTTAGCCTGGAGTTCTTGCAGACGCAGGGAATTGAGATGCTGGGTGCCCTGCTTACGGCAGGTAATTACCCCTGCTTCCCGCAAAATTTTGAAGTGGTGGGACAGGGTAGACTTGGCTACCGGCAGATCCAGAGCCGAGCAGGGAATTTCGTCCTCTTGAGCCAGGCGCTTGACAATTTCTAGACGAATGGGATCACCAAGGGCATAGAGCACCCCTTCGATGGTGATGTCTTTGCAATCAGGATGATAAATCGGTCGCATAGTTGCCATTATGCCACGGAGCACGTTAAGGTCTAATTGTTCGATAATTTCGAACAATTGAATCATCCCAAACCTGATAGTCCAATAACGCGGAGGTATGCCCATGGCCGCTGTTGCCGAGGTCACCCAAAATACGTTTGAAAGCGAAGTAATTCAGAACGATCAGCCCGTTCTCGTAGATTTTTGGGCTCCCTGGTGTGGTCCTTGCCGCATGGTTGCTGGCGTAGTCGATGAGGTGGCTAAGGACCATGAGGGACGCCTCAAAGTAGTGAAAGTCAATACTGACGAACAGCCCGAAATCGCTTCTCAATATGGCATTCGCAGCATCCCGACCCTGATTGTGTTCAAGGACGGCAAGGTGGTGGACCAGGTAATGGGAGCCCTGCCTAAATCTACTCTGGCTCAGACCGTCGAACCCCATCTGTCTTAGTTCAGCGCTTCACTTCAGACCCTCGACCGTTGGATTTGTTCACTTACATCAAGGAACCTGCTATGACCGACAAGAATTTATTTAGCCCGATTCAGCTTGGCCCTTATTCCCTACCCAACCGTATTGTGATGGCCCCCCTGACCCGCAACCGGGCCGGTGACGGCAACGTCCCCCAGGATCTCAACGTTGAGTACTATCGCCAGCGGGCCTCGGCAGGGTTGATTATCTCTGAGGCCACCCAGGTTGCTCCCCAGGGCCTAGGGTATCCGGCTACCCCTGGGATTCACTCCGAGGCTCAGGTGGAAGGATGGCAGAAAGTCACCGAAGCGGTTCACACCCAGGGGGGACGGATCTTCCTGCAGCTGTGGCACGTGGGCCGCATTTCCCATCCCTCCCTCCAGCCCAATGGTGAACTGCCAGTGGCTCCCAGCCCGATCGCCCCTGAGGGTAACGCCATGACCTATTCCGGGGAGCAGCCCTTTGTGACGCCTCGGGCCCTGGAATCCGATGAAATTCCTGCCATTGTCGAGCAGTACCGTCAAGGGGCGAAGAATGCCCTAGCGGCCGGTTTCGACGGAGTGGAGGTGCACGGAGCTAATGGCTACTTGCTGGATCAATTCCTGCGGGATGGCACCAACCACCGCAGCGATGCCTATGGCGGCTCCATCGAGAACCGGGCCCGGCTGCTGCTGGAAGTCACCCAGGCGGCAATTGACGTATGGGGCAGCGATCGCGTTGGCGTGCGCCTTTCCCCCAGCAGCACCTTCAACGACATGGGCGACTCTGACCCCCGCGCCACCTTTAGCTATGCCGTGAAGGCTCTCAATCCTCTGAATCTGGCTTATCTACATCTGCTAGAGCCCAGCGAAGCCGACCTGCGCCACGGCGGCACCGCCATTCCCACCCAGGAGTTTCGACCCTTGTACGACGGCAACCTGATGGTGAACTGGGACTATGACCAGGAGGCTGGCCACGGAGCGATCGCCTCTGGCAATGCCGACCTGGTGTCCTACGGCAAGCTGTTCATTGCCAACCCCGATTTACCCCAGCGGTTCAAGCTGAATGCGGAGCTGAACGAGCCTGACCCCAGCACCTTCTACGGCGGCGGGGCTGAGGGCTACATTGACTATCCGGCCCTGCCCGAACTTCAGGCGGTTTAGTTCACTAGCTCTCGATCTCTGGCGGACATCTGCTGGAGAGCTCATCGGTCCCTCAGCTAGAAGCTGTGATGCCCATGCAGATGGTCTCTGCATGGGCATTGGCCCGATGGGAGGAGGCCTGAATTGGGCTGTGCCCTCTACCGAAAAGCCTGAATAGTCGATATTTTTCTCTACCGAGAGCAGGATGGGGAATGGCTGACCGTAAAGTTATGTTAAGAAGCGTTGGCGGATAAGCGGGTTGCGGCTGCTATCGGCAGCGCCGTAAGGCGCAAGTCCGCCCATAGACAGCAATTATGGAGGTCATCTATGACGACCTATACAGCCGCAGTTAATGACTACAACACCGCCGTTCAAGTGTTTTTGGGCCGGAGTACCGATGAGCAGCTAGCGCTGCTCTGGTATGTGTACAAGCAGATGGGCGATCGCGTCACCCCAGCCGCCCCAGGGGCGGCCGCAGATGGTATCGCTGCCGGTCTCTATGACCAGGTGAAAGTGCTGCCTCAGAACCGGCAATTAGAAACCATGCGGGCCATCGCCCAGAGTACCCAGCAGGATCAGATCAGCCGCGAGTATGGATCTCTGAGTGACAATACTCAGCTGGCTTTCTGGTTATTCTTGGCCCGCGGCATGGATGCTGGCGACATCATCCCGATGCCCGAAAGCTATGATCTCACGGCAGAAGGTCAGGACTGGCTGGCCGCGATCGAGACCATGGACTTTGAGACTCAAATCACCGTGCTTCGTAACTCCGTGCAAGCCATGGGTGGCGAGCCTCGCTCTGGGGCAGCTATTTAGCCTTTTAGCTGGGGTGAAGCGCCCAAGTCGACCGGCTTGGCGGTATAAAGTTGGGGTGCTGCCTGGTGGCAGCACCTTTTTACTGTCTCAGTGAAGGTGCAGGTCGCCCATGCCCTACTCCGTACCGCCTCCCGAAACCAGCGATGCTGCCTATCTGACCCACCGCCGCTGGATGCTGCGAGCCCTAGAGTTGGCGGAGGCAGCTGGGACCGCCGGAGATGTGCCCGTAGGGGCCGTGGTAGTTGGACCTGACCATCAGCTATTGGCAGAAGCCGCCAACCGCCGGGAACAGGACGCCGATCCGACCGCCCATGCGGAAATTTTGGCCCTGCGCCAGGCGGGGCAGCGGCTGGGCAACTGGCACCTGAACGAATGCATCCTCTATGTCACCTTAGAGCCCTGCCCGATGTGTGCCGGGGCCCTGGGGCTAGCCCGGCTGGGGCTGCTAGTCTACGGCGCAAGCGATCCTAAAACCGGGGCGGTGCGATCGGTGATAAATCTGCCCGACGGTCCCTGTTCTTACCATCGGCTTGCCGTAATCGATGGGATTTTGGCTGGCTCCTGTCGCGAACAGCTCCAGACCTGGTTTGCCCAGCGGCGGCGAGCCCGATCCTAAGGTAAAGTCGATGCCAAAGTCGAAACTGTCTGTTTATACAAGACGGTCGAAAGTGCACCCTATAGAGTAATAAGTAATCATCCTTAGCCTGCTCTGTGGGTCTGTTCTACAGTTCCTGTCTTTTGTCTATGTCTTTGTCTGTCCAAAACATGTCCCACATCCATCGGTCAGAGACGGCCCTGGCTAAGCCGACCTCAGTCCAGTCTGAGTGCTCTCCCCTGCTGACGCCCATCGCTTATTTCCTCGGATGTCGCATTGTGATGCCCCTTTACTTCGGTCGCATCCGTATACGAGGTCAGGAAAATTTGCCCCAGTCGGGCCCGGTAATCTTGGCACCCACCCACCGTTCCCGCTGGGATTCGCTGCTAATTCCCATGGTCACTGGCCGAACCGTTACCGGCCGAGATCTGCATTTTATGGTGACCGCTGACGAAGTTAAGGGACTTCAAGGCTGGTTTATCCTGCGGTTGGGAGGCTTCCCAGTCAATGTCCATCGTCCCAGCGTTGCCAGCCTACGCCACGGCATTGACCTGCTGGTGCAGCAGTCCATGTTGGTGATTTATCCGGAGGGGGGGATTTATCGAGATCACATCATCCACCGGCTTAAGCCCGGTTTGGCCCGGCTAGCCCTTCAGGCAGAATCCACCAGTCCTAATCTGGGAATTCAGATTGTACCCATCACCCTAGACTACAGCGATCCCTATGTGGGCTGGGGCAGCGACGTTCAGGTAACCATCGGTCAGCCCTTGCTAGCCAGCCGGTATGTAGAGGATGACGATGGCGAATCACTCAAGGCCAACGCGAAGGATCTCACCCAAGCTTTGCAAACTGCCCTGGAGTCTCTTGACTCTGCTCGAGACGGGCAGGACTGAGGGCAGTCTGTGGTCCCTTTAAGCAGGACACCCTCAGTACGATCGCTGCCGGTGGAGAATGGATTCTCCCAAAAGCTGGGTGTATTCCCCTTGATTGACTCGATAAACCGCTAGGGTGGCGTCGTTGAGATGGTACTGAATGCTGCCGTCGAAGGCAATATAGGTGCCTTGGCTGACTTCCACCTCTTCGGTGACGAATGATTTTTGATTGGTCTTGTTAATTCCGACGTACCGCAGACCAGTGCTGCCCTCGCAAATGTAGTTGGCAAAACTCTCGGTTTCAAAAAAGGCCCGCTGGGAATCATCTCCACAGGCATTGGCGGGAATCGCCGCCACATTACTGTCCGTTTCGATAAAATCCCCCCGCACCCAGCCTTCGGCTCCAGAGTCAATAGATTTAACCAAATACCAGCTATAGCCCCCTTCCCCCTCCGCCAGCTGCAGCAATTCGAGTTGATCGCCAGCGGTGCCGGTGCCGGTGGGGGCTGACTGGGTAGTGGGCTGCGATCGCAAGTTGATGGCGGCGTTGTCAGTGTCAGCGATGAGCACCCCGGCCCGAGTTGGGTCCAGGGGCGTCGCCTGGTAGGGGGTGCCCTCGATGGGAATAGGCGCGGGAGTGTTGGTCACCTGGACGGCAACCGTGGGTTCAGGGGTGGCGACCTCATCGGTCGCACTGCGGCAGCCGACTGCTGCCAGTACTAGTACTAGTAGCCATGCACCGGTTCGCACAATGTCCTCTTCCTTGCAGTGACGAATTTCCCGGATGCTAAGGGCGAACGCATTCCGGCGTCTAAATGCTACATCACCTTCCGAAAAATCAATCCTCTGCAGGAGATTGACTCAGTTTGGCTTTAGCCTGCCGCCAGAGGGCTTCCAGTTGGTCCAGGGTGAAGTCGCTGAGGGGTTTTCCGGCCAGGGTTTCAACCTGCTCAAAGCGATCGCAAAAGCGACGGTTTGTTCCCTGCAAAGCCGTCGCCGGATCGAGGTCGTGCCAGCGGGCAATGTTTACCAGGGTGAATAGTAAATCCCCCAGCTCGGCCTCTTGATTGGCCTTGGGTTCTGAGGCGATCGCCTGTCTGAATTCCTCCAGTTCTTCATGGAATTTGTCCCACACCCCGTCGATGGAGTCCCACTCAAACCCGGCTTTGGCTGCCTTCTGGGAAATCTTCATCGCTGCCATCAGCGGCGGCATCGTGCGGCTGTACTTGCGCAGCTTGGGGCTGAGCCAGCGCGGATCGTGGGCAATGCCTTTCTCTGCGGCCTTAATCTGTTCCCAGT
>PYEQ01000315.1 GCA_003017785.1 filamentous cyanobacterium CCP5
CCCCTGCGCAAACGACCGCCTGACCCTGGACGCAGCTATCCAGACAGCCCTGGCCGGATTGGTCAAAACCGCCCCTTAACGCTGATTGACAGGGGAAGGCGATCTGGATATTCTCAATGTTCTGTCGTTTAGATGAAATGGATTTTGCGCTGCTATGAAAACTCGATTGAAACCCGTTGAACTGTTTTTGGCCGCTGGTTTAGCAATGACCGTGGGTGCCTGCGGTGGGCCTGCGACTGATGAACCTGGGAGTACTGAAGAAGTCGCCCCGACCACTGAAGAAGTCGCCCCTGACGCCACCGAAGAAGCGGCCCCCGATGCGGAAGCCACCCCGGAAGGCGACGAAGGCGGCGAGGGCGGCGAAGGCTAAATCGGAGCCCTACTCGGCTGCCCGGTAAGCGAGTGCATTCTCTCGAAGTCCGGTAGGGTTGGCCTATCGGACTTTTTCGTTGGTTGCATTGGCCTCAGCACCTAGAGAAACGCCTCCTATGATTGTCTGCATTCCCAGCCTGCTCACCCCAGAAGTCCTGGCCCATCTCCAGCAGACCCTAGCCGACGTCGAATTTGTAGATGGCAAGTTGACCGCAGGCTGGCATGCCAAACTGGTCAAAGCCAATCAGCAGCTGGCGGCTGGCGGCACCCGCGAGCATCTGACGCAAACCGTGCAGGCGGCCCTGAGTCGCAACCCCCTATTTCAAGCGGCGGCCAGGCCCAGGGCAATACATTCAATTCTGTTTAGCCGCTACGAGGTCGGGATGTCCTACGGGCGGCACGTGGACAATGCTTTAATGGCCAGCGGCAGGCGATCGGATCTGTCGTTTACGGTGTTTCTGAACGACCCCGCTGACTACGGCGGGGGTGAACTGGTGATCGAAGGAGCCGATAGCGAAACTCCCTACAAGCTGGCGGCGGGCAGCGCCATTTTATATCCCTCGACCACCCTGCACCGAGTTGATCCGGTGACTGAGGGTACTCGGCTGGTGGCGGTGGGTTGGATTCAAAGCTTCGTGAGAGATCCGGGCCAGCGAGAAATTTTGTTTGATCTGGAGGCGGTGAAGCGATCGCTGTTTGCCCAATCGGGCAAAACCGACGAGTTTGACCTGCTCACCAAAAGCATCGCCAATCTGCTGCGCCGCTGGGCCGAGTAGGTCGCAGGTTGCATCTAGCTTCCATCGGGCGATCAAATCTCGACACCTCCTCCAATTGCAATCTCCAGTAGCCCCGTCAAAGCCCTCTAGGCGGGCTCGATATTTTGATTCACATGGAAAAAGTTGTCCGGGTCATATTTTGATGACGTCTCCTAAAAGAGTTTTTTCAAAATACTGAATTGATGACGTGGCTAGCATGTCATCCTCCTTGTATTCAATTGCGAAAACATCAATTGCGAAAGAGGTGGTGTCAGGTGGCGCTGGTTGCCATCCTGGCTCAGACGTAAATGGATTCGTCTGATTCTGACTCACGCTTCAGGTTGAGCGATCGGGCCTGGATGATCAGGGCGGCTGGGGTGGTTTCCTGGACATCCAACTCGATCAGCCCGGTATTTATACTCTACCGAGATCCTTTTCCTGTCGCAGCTTGAATTAAATCATGTGAAACTGCGACAAACTATCCATAAGGAGAGAGGTTTCACAACCCAACTATTAGTAAATGCATCGCCCATGGGTGGCTTAGTTCACCCATTTTGATATCCCATTCGGGCGATGTAGGCGAAACTTGTGAGTGATGGCTTCTCTAAGAATCTACCCGCTGATGGCTGATCAACCGTTTATTTTTATCTCCTATCGTCGCAGTGACAGTATTTCCGAAGCGGGGCGCATCTACGACAGCCTCGCGGCCCGCTTTGGCCGCGAATGCATTTTCAAAGACGTGTTCGATATTCCCTACGGCGTAGATTTTGCTGAGCATCTCGATAAAGCCGTCGGACAGTGTCAGGTGCTGCTGGCGATTATCGGCAATTCCTGGTTAAACGCCACCGATAACGAGGGTCGTCGCCTGGATAACCCCGAAGACTTCGTCCGGCTAGAAATTTCAGCAGCCCTGAAGCGCAACATTCTGGTGATTCCGGTGCTGGTTAACGGGGCCGTGATGCCCAGAACTAAGGATCTACCGGATGAGCTGAAGCCCCTGGCCCGTCGCAACGCCGCCCCCGTCCGCCACGACCCCGACTACCACGACGACATGAATCGGCTGGTGGAAATTATTCGCGATCGCTTCCAGCCGACTTCGACCCCAGCCCCAGGCCCTCAAGCGGGCAGGGCCATTCAATCCCAAACCCAGTCCGCCCCCGACAGCCTGGTAACGCCAGCGGTGCTGACGGTGATCAATGGCAGCCTCAGCCTGGTGAATGCGATCGTCAACTACCTGCTAGCCATTTGGGACGACTGGGAAGGCATTACCGTCGGGGCAATCCTGCTGGTGCTCTCCCTAGGGGCTGCCTACGGACTGCTACGGCGTCAGGCATGGAGCTGGCTGGCAACCCTGGGAGTTCAGGTGTTAGCGATTCTAGTTAGCCTGGCTCTGATGCTTTACTACAACAACCTGTCCTACGAAATATCTCTGGAGGAGGAGGGCTTTTTGATTGGTCCCGGTCTCAATGTAATGGTGCCAATTATGGGTCTAGTCGTGCTGATATGGCTGTTTCGACCTAAGGTTCGTCGTCTACTCAAGAGAAACCAACTCCGATGAAAACGCTGCAATTTTCTAACGGTGACGCCATGCCTATGCTGGGTCTGGGCACCTGGAAGTCTAAGCCCGGCGACGTCTACGAAGCGGTGAAAGCCGCCCTGAAAACCGGCTATCGCCACATCGACTGCGCCGCCATCTACGGCAACGAGGCGGAAATCGGCAAGGCCCTGTCAGAGACCTTTGCCGAGGGCGTGGTCAGCCGGGAAGAGGTCTGGATTACCTCAAAGCTGTGGAACGACTCTCACCAGCCAGAAGACGTGCAGCCCGCCCTGGAGAAAACCCTCGCCGACCTGCAGATCGACTACCTAGACCTGTACCTGATTCACTGGCCGGTGTCTCTGCCCAAGGGGGGCGGCTTGCCCAAAACCCCAGATGACCTGATTTCTTTAGAAGAACTGCCCATCGCCACCACCTGGAGCGCAATGGAGTCTTTAGTGGAAAAAGGGCTTTGCAAACATATTGGGGTGTCCAACTTCAGCATTCCTAAGCTCAAGTCGCTTTTGGCAGCAGCTCAGCACAAGCCAGAGATGAACCAGATTGAGTTGCACCCCTACCTGCAGCAGACTTCAATGCTGGAGTTCGCCCAGCAAAATGGTGTTCATCTGACCGCCTATTCGCCTTTAGGATCGCCCGATCGCCCGGAAGGAATGAAGGCAGCAGACGAACCGGTGCTGATGGACAACCCGAAGATTAAGGACATTGCCCAGCACCATCAGGTCAGTCCAGCTCAGGTGCTGATTGCCTGGGCGCTGAATCGCGGTACGGTGGTGATTCCCAAATCGGTAAACCCGCAGCGGATCGAACAAAACCCGGCTGCTGCCGATATTTCCCTGACCCCGGCGGACATGGAGGTGATTGCTAAGCTCGATCGCCACCGTCGCTACGTCAGCGGCGACATCTGGATCGTTGAGGGGGGCCCCTACACGATGGCTAGTCTCTGGGATGAATAAATGGATGGGCGATCGCTTCTGGCTGCGGCGAGGTCTGTTTCATCTACGGCCCGTTAAATCGCCTGGGCTGGGTGGACTGATTGCCCGCTATGGTGAGGAATGCAGCGTTTGAACCTGTATGCAGCCCCTCGATCTGAACCAGCTGATAGAACTGGATCGCCGCCACCTGTGGCATCCCTATGCCCCGATGCCGAATACCGGGCCAGTGTTTCCGGTGCGATCGGCCCAGGGGGTTCACATTCAGCTGGAAACCGGAGAGCAGCTGATCGACGGTATGGCTTCCTGGTGGACCTGCATCCACGGCTATAACCATCCCCGGCTGAACCAGGCGGCCCACGCCCAGATCGAGCGAATGTCCCATGTCATGTTCGGTGGACTGACCCACCAGAGCGCGGTGCAGCTGGCCCAGAAGCTGGTTCAGCTTACCCCCGATCCCTTGCAGCACGTATTTTTCTGCGATTCGGGGTCGGTGGCGGTGGAAGTGGCCATGAAAATGGCAATTCAGTACTGGCATAGTCGTGGCCAGCCCCACAAGCAAAACTTTCTCACATTTCGCCGGGGATACCATGGGGACACCTTTGCGGCGATGTCCGTCTGCGACCCGGTGACGGGAATGCACCACCTGTTTCGCAGCAGCCTGGTGGATCAGTATTTTGTCGAATCGCCCCGGATTCCCTTTGCCGGGGAATGGCAGGATGAGGCGATGACGGCATTTGAAACCCTGCTGGCCGAGCACGGGGATAATATCGCCGCCGCCATCTTTGAGCCGGTGGTGCAGGGGGCGGGGGGCATGTGGTTCTACCATCCCAATTATGTGCGTCGGGCTCGGGAGCTGTGCGATCGCTATGGCGTGCTGCTGATTCTCGACGAAATCGCCACCGGCTTTGGCCGCACCGGGCGAATGTTTGCCTGCGACTATGCGGGCATCTGCCCGGACATCCTGTGCGTCGGCAAGGCCCTGACGGGGGGGTTTATGTCTTTGGCAGCGACCCTGACCACGGCGCACATCAGCCAGACCTTTGCCCAGGGAGAGGCCGGGGTGTTCATGCATGGCCCTACGTTCATGGCCAACCCGTTGGCCTGTGCGGTGGCCCTGGAGAATTTGGACCTGCTGGCAAGCTACGACTGGAGATCCAGGGTGAGTGCGATCGCCGATCAGCTCAAAAGCGGACTCGAACCCTGCCGCGACCTGCCGGCGGTGAAAGACGTGCGGGTGCTGGGGGCGATCGGCGTGGTGGAACTCCATGAACCGGTGGACATGGCAGTAGTGCAGCCCCAGTTTGTGGCGCAAGGGGTGTGGCTGCGACCCTTTGGACGGCTGGTGTATACCATGCCGCCATATATCACCCAGCCGGAACAGGTGGCGGCGATCGCCCGCGCCATTCACACCGTCATAGCCCAGATGAGATAAATCCAGCTAGCTATTTCCAGAGCCCCGACTAAATCTCATTGAGACTCAGGGGGTCAAGCCACAGCAGCAATTCCTGTTTCAGCTGATTGATATCTCGCAAAAACTCCTGCCGCACAAACTGCCCCACCGCATCCAGGGGGCTGAAGGATTCTCCCGGCTGCCAGTTCACATCCTGGGCTGCCGGAGTGTTGTGGTTGCCCGTGAGCAGCCGCACCGTCGTCAGCTGTGGAAACCGCGGCACCAATACATCAGACAGGGCCCGGGTCTGGTCTAGATTATCGCTGCGAAACTTGACCAGCAGGTTGCGCCGCACCGGGTAGGCCTCCGCCACTAACCTCAGGGTTTCCGCCGGTGACGGCGTAAACTCCACATTCAATGCCGGGTTAAACTGCACCACCTGCTCCAGCAGCGGAATCGATCGCCGAGCCGGGTAATTATTGAACGACAGCAGGATATTCCCCGCCCGTTCCACCTCCCAGAGGGAGTTGATCAGTAGGTGAATCTTGCAGCCCATGCTGTGACCCAAACCATAAATCGGCAGATAGGGGTCGCTGACTAAAACCCGCGATCGCAGGTAGTGCAGTCCCTGATCGAAGGTTGTGAGCACTTCTTTGGCGATCGCGCGGTGCTCAAAGGTATTCACAAACGGGGTGGCAACGATGGCATAGCCCTCGCGACCCAGGTTTTCCAGCAACCAGCGATAGGTGATCTGGGGAGCCGCAGCGACAAAGGCTCCCCCCAAAAAATGAACGATCCCTTTGGGATAAGGAGGCACCCATAACCAGTTTCCCGAAACCTCTCGCCACTCCATCCGGCTCCCTCGTTATTACTGCCTTTATGCTAAGG
>PYEQ01000316.1 GCA_003017785.1 filamentous cyanobacterium CCP5
GGCTTAGCCTGACGAATCGCGTCGGCAATCACCGCCATCGGCAGGCCGGTGATCTTCATGTCCATCTGCAGGGCGGTGATGCCGGTGTCGGTACCCGCCACTTTGAAGTCCATGTCGCCGAGGAAGTCCTCGATACCCTGGATGTCGGTGAGAATCCGCACCTCATCCCCTTCTTTAATCAGGCCCATGGCCGCGCCGCTGACCGGTTTGGTAATCGGCACACCGGCATCCATCAGAGACAGAGTAGAGCCACACACGGACCCCATGGAGGTAGAGCCGTTAGAAGACAGCACCTCCGACACCACCCGAATCACGTAGGGAAATTCTTCCTTGGGGGGCAGCACCGGCACCAGGGCTCGTTCTGCCAGCGCCCCATGGCCGATTTCCCGCCGACCGGGCGATCGCATCGGGCGCGTCTCTCCCACGGAGAAGGGAGGGAAGTTGTAGTGGTGCAGGTAGCGCTTCTCTTCGTCAGGGTGGAGATCGTCCATCATCTGGGCATCGCCGGGAGTGCCCAAGGTGGTGATCGAGAGCACCTGGGTCAGTCCCCGCTGAAATAGGCCGCTGCCGTGGACGCGGCTGGGCAGTAGACCCACCCGACAGCTAATCGGGCGGACCTGGTCGAGCTTGCGACCATCGACGCGGACTTTTTCGTCGATGATCTGCGATCGCATTAGCTTCTTAGTGACGCTCTTGAAGGTCTTGCCTAGGGCCTTACCATTTTCAGCCACGGCCACCTTCACCGGATTGTCTTCCGGTAGCTCCTCGATTTCGACGGCGATCTGCTCCTTCACCGCATCCAGCTTCTCGTCCCGCTCGGCCTTGGAGAGCTCAAACTGCTTCAGCACTTCCTTGACCGGGGCCATGGCCCGTTCTTCTAAAAACTTCTCCAGGGTGGGATCGGTTTCCGGCTCGGGCTCGGTGGCAATTTCGATGCCCAGTTCGGCAATCAAATCCTGCTGGGCCTTGATCAGGTCTTGTACCACCTCGTAGCCAAAATCGATCGCCTCGATCATGTCTTCTTCCGGCAGCTGATTGGCCCCGGCTTCCACCATGATCACGCCGTCAGGAGAACCCGCCACGATTAGATCTAAATCGCCGGTTTCCATTTCCTGGTAGGTGGGGTTGATCACAAAGTCGTCCCCTACTAAGCCCACGCGCACCGCCGCCATCGGCCCCTTAAAAGGAATCTGAGCCAGCAGTACGGCTACAGATGCCCCCGTGGCCGCCAACACATCCGGGGGCACCTGCTCGTCCATGGCCAGGGTGGTAGCGACGATTTGGATGTCATCGCGAATCCACTGGGGAAACAGGGGCCGCATGGGGCGATCAATCAGCCGACTCGTCAGGGTAGCCCGCTCGGGGGGGCGTCCTTCTCGCCGTAGAAATCCACCGGGAATCCGACCGGCGGCATAGAGGCGCTCTTCATAATCAACCAGCAGGGGCAGAAAATCGATGCCTTCACGACCAGAGGAGCGAGTTGCGGTCACTAGCACCGCCGTATCACCCGATTGAACTAATACTGAACCGCCTGCCTGTGGAGCGAATAGGCCAACTTTCAGCCGAATATCCCGACCATCAAAGGATATTGACTTCTCAATTTCTTGCATGTACTTCTGTGTCCTTGACTTTCTTAGCTTTTCCGTTTTTTCATTCGCATTAATCGTAGCACTGCATAGAAAATCTGATTCACAGGGCTCAAAGTCCTGTGAATTCGAGGTTTTAGCCCGATGCATTAGATTCTTAGGTGGCCTGAGTCTTAAACCAAACTCTAGAGTTGGCAGCCTAGATCTTAGGATTCTGAGGGGGAAGGCTTAGCTACGATGATGCAGTTGCGTCCGGCGGCTTTGGCCTGATAGAGAGCTCGATCGGCATTTTCTACCAAACCTTGACGATAGCTGGCCGCGATCGGCATTGAGGTGGCCACCCCAATGCTGAGGGTAATGATTTTGTCAGAGGGAGATCGCCGATGGGGAATCCGCAGTCGACGCACGGCAAAGTGGATCTCTTCAGCAATGCTCTCGGCCCCAGCCTGGTCAGTGTTGGGCAGAATCACCGCGAATTCTTCTCCCCCGTAGCGGGCCACGAGGTCAGCCGGGCGCTTGACGATATCGCTGATGGCCTGAGCCACGGAGGCCAGGCAGCGATCGCCCGCCGGATGGCCGTAAGTGTCGTTGTACTGTTTGAAATGGTCGATATCACACATGAGCAGAGAGATGGGCGACTGTTCCCGACAAAGCCGTCGCCATTCTTGCTCGAGATGCTCTTCAAACTGCCGTCGATTGGATACCTGGGTGAGCTCGTCAATGAACACCAGCCGTTGGAGCTGGTCGTTGGCGTAGCGCAATTTTTCGTGGAGCTTGGCCTGCTGAATGGCAATTCCCACCTGAGTGGCCAGGGTCTCAAGCAGCTGAATGTCCGAATGGTCCCAGGTGCGGGGGCGATCGCACTGGTGGGCAATGAGTAACCCCCAGAGCCTATCGTCCTGCATGAGGGGAAAAATCACCTCCGAACAAATTCCAAAAAACTCGGCAAATTCAATTTCTGCTGCCGACGGACTTTCCGCCTTGATGTCGTTAATCGCTAACCCGAGCCCCTGACTAAGCCGGGCCTGGTGATCGGGTCTGAGGCCCCAGGTACTGCGCAGACGCCAGTCCATCATGGAATCAAAGCGCCCATCCACGGTTTCCTGGATCACCTGGCCGCCACCGTCCGCCAGACAGCGCATGACAATCGCCCGATCCGCCTGTAGAAACTGACGCATCGCCAAAACAGCCTGTTCTAAAACGCTCTCTAGCTGAAGGGAATGGCGGATTTTCTGGGCCATTTCACTAATGATCTGTTGGCGCTCATGGTGGCGTTTGAGGGCCGCCTCGGCCTGACAGTGGGCGGTAATATCAAACACCAACCCCGTCATCCGGCAGGGTTTTTCACCCTGATAGAACACCTGTCCCTGCATCAGCAGATAACGCACAGCTCCGTTGCCGTGCACCACTGAAAACTTCAGCTGATAGTGTTTGCACTGGCGCAGAATCGTCTGGAAATAGAGATCAATCTGGGTCCCAGAGGTGGGCTCATGGAGACTGTCCCCCAGCCGAATCAACTGCAAAAATGTCTCATACCGTCCGTCAAAACTGTTCGGCTCTAGCCCAAGTAGAAATTCTAATTCAGCGGAGCAGGTCACCTGCTGGGTCTGTAAATCCCAATCCCAAATCCCCAGACCGGCCCCCTGCAACACCTGCTGGAGCCGAGCCATGGGTAATGCGGTCGGCGACGCGGTTGGCACCACTGGCTGGATGGGCATAGGAGGCACATGGGCATAGGCCTCTAACTGACAGGTCAGCCCCACCGAGGGCAGGGATTCGGCCTTCAGGGCAGACAAATCTAAAGGGTTCGCGTCGGTGCCCAAGGGCAGTTCAGCAAAGCTGACTACGCCCAAAACCTGGTCCTGATGGGTCACAAGCGCCTGGGACTGGCCTGCGGCTGCCATCGCAGCCAGGACTGCTTTCAAGGGAATGTCATCGTTAACCTGAGCAGCGGAAGGTTGGATCACCGAGATCACACATAGTACGTTCTGACAACTGCCCCACAGAAAATCTTGCTGGAATAGGGCTGAGAGTTGCCGACGGAACAGCTGTTTGGATTGTAGCTATTCAGGGGTTCCCGTAGGCCAGGGATCAGCTCCTATCAGCTTTGAGCATTCCCCTAGCTCGGCCAAGGACACGGTCAGCCCTAACCTGGTTAACAACTCGTTAAGCTGCCAAGCAGCGAAGCAGCGATTGGTTTGCCTGGCCAAGGGTAATGCCTGACCAGGGGATTGTAGGATTATAGGCGGCCATCATCCCCCACCGACCATGCAAACCTATTCCTCTGGGCGCGGCCTGGCGATCGCCACCCTCAGCGCTGTGATTGTTGCTCTGTTGATCAACACCCTGTCTAACTTTTTTCCCCTCGGTGGCCAGAATGTCGGAGAAATCGCCAACACCGTCCTCGACGGCGTTTTGATTATCCCGGCCAACTATGCCTTTGCTATCTGGGGGCTGATTTATGTCGGGCTGATTGCCTACGGTGTCTATCAGCTGCGCCCGGTGCAGCGGGACAACCCCAACCTGCGCCGGGTGAGCGGCCTGCTGATCATCGCCTCGGGGGCTCAAATTGTCTGGATTTTATGCTTCACCCTGCAGCTGTTTGCCCTGTCGATTCTGCCCATGGGAGTGATTTTGCTGGCTCGGGTGGGGCCCTACCTGAACCTGGGCACAGGCGAGCCCCGCCCCAGCCGCAAACGGCGCTGGCTGGCGCAGATTCCCTTTAGCGTCTATCTGGCCTGGATTTCCGTAGCCACGATCATCAACGTGGCCTCAGCCCTGTATACCGCTGGCTGGCAGGGATGGGGAATTAGCGATGGCGGCTGGACCGCCATCATGGTGGGGATAGCCATGGTGCTGGCTGGGGTTGTGGCCTGGCGATCGCGGGATATAGCCTTTGTACTGGTCTATGTTTGGGCGTTTGGGGCGATCGCTGCCCGCCACGGCGATCGGCCCCTGATCTGGGTCACTGCCGTCGTTGCCATAGTCATTAATCTGGCCGTCCTCGCCGTCAGCCGTTGGCGCTACGCCCAGGCCAAGCGCTAGCGTTGCACTGGCGTCAGGTTGGCTGCCCACCCACCATCCGAAATTCATGTCCCATCCCCTATCCCGATTGATGGCTCTGCTAGTGGCTGCCTGCCTGGCTGTCGCCAGTTTTGCCTGTAGCAGCCCAGTTTTAGAATCTGGCCCCATTTATGATCGCGTTGCCCCCAGTAGCGACGGCATTGGCAAGGTCTACATGGGGCGAGAAATCTCCCAGGTCATGGGCCACCAGGGAGCCTACTGGCTAGAGCGGCCCAGCCGTTCCCAGCAAGAACGCCCTGATTTGGCGATCGCCGCCCTGGATTTGGCCCCCGATGCCACCGTTGCCGATATCGGGGCGGGCACCGGCTACATGAGCTTTCGGCTGGCTCGAAGCGTGCCTGAGGGAAAGGTGCTGGCCGTTGACATTCAGCCAGAAATGGTCGACTTTCTGGAAGCCGAGAAAGCAGAACGGGACCTTGAGAACGTTAGACCGGTGCTCGGAGACGCCCAAGATCCCCATCTAGATTCTGAAACTATCGATTTGGCCCTGATGGTGGATGCCTACCACGAGTTTGCCTATCCCCGGGAAATGATGCAGGCCTTGGTGGCGGCCCTAAAGCCAGGGGGTCAGGTAGTTCTGGCCGAATATCGAGCCGAGAATCCCCTGATTTTGATCAAGCCCCACCACAAGATGAGCCAGGCCCAGGTCAAGGCAGAGATGGCGGCCGTCGGCCTGGAGTGGCTGAAAACCGATGAATCTCTGCCCCAGCAGCACCTGATGTTTTTCCAAAAGCCGGTCTCTGCCCCGGCCGAATCGTCCCCGCCCCCACTTCTGGATTAGGGCAAAGTTTAAGTTCCATGAAGTGGGAGAATAAAACCATTCAGTTTAGGCTTAAACCAAGTCCAGCTCGAACCCTGTAGTTCCCTCAGGTAAAAACTCTCCTGCTGGACTTGGGCGAGGGTTAGACCACAGCCTTTTGGGCAGATAACAGCGAAGACATTTGAGGTAACAGCATGTTGAGAATCGCAGCAGCCATGGTAATCGGGCTGACACTGATGCTACAGGGCTGCGTCTCGACCCCAACTAGCGGTCTGCAAAGCTACGCCGATCAGTATGGCGGCTTTGAATTCATGTACCCCACCGGCTGGGCAGAGGTGGAAGTGCCCGGGGCCGCTGACGTGGTGTTCCACGACATTATCAATGACACCGAAAACGTCAGCGTTGTCAGTAGCGAAGTGCCCGAAGGCACCTCCCTGCAGGACTTAGGCTCCCCCACCGAG
>PYEQ01000317.1 GCA_003017785.1 filamentous cyanobacterium CCP5
GCGGAGAACAAAGAACCGCCGAACACACCGGCCACACCCAGCATGTGGAAGGGGTGCATCAGAATGTTGTGCTCTGCTTGGAACACGAACATGAAGTTGAAGGTACCGGAAATACCCAAAGGCATGCCGTCCGAGAACGAACCTTGGCCCAGGGGGTAAATCAGGAATACAGCAGAAGCAGCGGCCACGGGTGCGCTGTAAGCCACGCAAATCCAGGGGCGCATGCCCAACCGATAGGACAGTTCCCACTCACGACCCATGTAGCAGAAGACGCCAATGAGGAAGTGGAAAATTACGAACTGGTAGGGGCCACCGTTGTACAACCACTCATCCAGGGAAGCGGCTTCCCAGATGGGGTAGAAGTGCAGGCCAATGGCGTTGGAAGACGGCACAACAGCACCAGAGATGATGTTGTTGCCGTACATCAGGGAGCCTGCAACCGGCTCACGGATGCCGTCGATGTCGACGGGAGGAGCGGCGATGAAGGCGATCACAAAACAGGTGGTCGCGGCAAGCAGTGTCGGGATCATCAACACGCCAAACCAGCCAATGTAAAGGCGGTTCTCGGTGCTGGTCACCCACTGACAAAACTGCTCCCACAACGACGCGCTTTGGCGTTGTTGAATGGTCGTAGTCATAACGTATTAGTGCAGGTAAACTACAAAAGTTGGTATGTATTGAATTGCAAACTTTATTCGTTTGCTATTTTTATATTAACAGATGTTTACATTTGTCGCAAATCAGCCCAGTTTTATGAGAGCCAACCACCCCGATCTCGGCTTAGAAAGGCAAACTGCCATAGGTGATCTGAGGGCTAGCAGACTGGGGAATAGGGCGGCGGCCATTGCCTAGCCCTGTTTGTAGATCCCCCTGGGGGGAGGCAGGCTGATTCTGAGGCGGTGGCTTGCGTCCATTAAAATCACGGTTGAGTTCCCGTATACGCCGGGACAGCAGACGAATAATGTTGACGGCAATGCCGGGGGTTTCATCGATCGCATCGTACAGCTGCTGCTGGGTAAGCACCAGACAGCTGCAGTTTTCTAATGCCGTAACCGAGGCTGATCTGGGCTCGGCATCGAATACGGACATTTCACCGAAGCAGGTACCGGGGTCTAGCTGGGTTAGTTCTTGCCCTCGCAAATGAACACTCACACGCCCCAACACAACGATATAGAGGGCACGACCCTCGTGCCCTTCGGTAATAATGGTATAGCTCGTATTAAATGCCACCTCATCCATCACGGAGGCTAGGCGCACCAGAAAATCGTCCCGAAGCTCTTTAAAAATGGGCACTCCGCGAATAAACAGCAGACGATCAACGCTGGTGAGCATAGGGTAGGCAGCCTGTGGAAAACGTAACGGGTGAGGTGATTGGCAGAGTATCAATAGCATAATGCTACCCAGACGGCGGCAAGGCGAGCTCTAAAAGCTCGGTCGCCGGAATCAATCTTCAGGATTTGCTGAATAGCAGCTGCTGCACCTGGGCAGCAACTAATTGATCGGGATCTCGACTCATCTTGGTCAAAATTTCCCTCAGGGTTCTAGGGGATGCAACCTGCAGATAGGACAAGACAGCCTCCCTGACGAAGCCGGTGGGATGCTGGAGACAGGCAAGGGTGTGGTCAACCGTCAGGTTCCACTGTTGAACTCTGGCCAGATGAATGCAGCAGGCTAGCCCCCAATCGGAGAGAAAATATCGCAGATCCAGGAGTTTTCGCAGGCGATCGCTGGCCCCTAAGGGGCGATACTCCACTAGGCTAGAGACCATTGACAGGCGGCGCAGCTTTTCGACATCGGGAATACGGTCTAAAACGGTCAGAAAAGCTCGCTTGCTAGAGATATCCAGAGCATTGTCAAGAATTTCAATACCTCGGGCTCGATTGGCTGCAGATCCCTGGATGCTTACCTGAGCAGCCTGGATAGCACTGGGAGGAGAGATAAATTTCAGCAGCATAAAGCAACGTTCAATTGAATCTGCCTGAAGCCCATCGAGAGCTTCCCTCAGCAGCTCAGCCTCCTGGCTATCAAACCTGTCGAGGGAAATATCGACTTTGGCTGCAAGTAGCTGCCCGATAAAGGCGATTTCGGTCTGCACTAAGTCCTCCATGCCGCTGCGACCGAGCAGCTGATCTAAGACGGCATCAATGACGTTAGAGCGTTTAACTCCTTTTTCTTGAAACAGAGTGAGCAAAATTCTGAGGATGCGGCGGCGAGTGCTGCCCCAGGAGGTCACCAGATTATTGGCCAAAACTTCTAAGGCTTCCGGGGTGCCAATGCTGCCGATCACCTGCCAGGCCGAATTACGCAGAGCTTCAGGCCGATAGCCATCAGTCGCGATCGCTTTTAACATGGGCAGAGCCTCGTTACCCAGGTGAGTCAACGCTTCCATAGCCGCTTCTCGAGTGGATTTATACTGGAGCGCTTTTATCAAAGAAGGGTAAAACTCCTCCAGGTGAGTAGCAGCGATCGCCTCCAGCAATGCCCGTCGCACCCGCAGGGAGTCATCCTGGAGCAGGTTGCGAATGTAGATTCGCAGGGCCTGCATATATTCAGCCTCACCCAGGGCGCGACAGCCCATCATCCGCTCCCGCTCCTCTGGATGGGTGAGCATTTTGCGCAGGGTTTCAGTTGCTTCGGCCCGTTCCTGACGATCACCTCGCCGCATCATTAACGAAGCGGCAGTACCCCGGAGTACCGGGTCCACCTCTGGCTTGAGATAAGGTCTCAGGGCATTGATATTTGGACTGGTCTGGGCGATCCAGACATAGCGCAGGGCTAGGGCCTTTACTTCGGGCTGCTGAGAGGTGTTCATGAGCGCAGCAACGGGCTGCTCATAGTCGGGGCTGGGATATTCCAGCATCGCCTCTAGGGCCTGGCGCTGGAGGGCCGGGGAAAGCTGATCTAGGCGGGGCACCAGAATATCGCCGATGCCTTTGAGATCAATATGACAAAGCAGTTCGATGCAAGATCGCTTATCCGCTTCGGACCCGGGCGCTTCTAGCTGATCAATAAAGGCTTTTTTGAGCACCCGCAGGTTGGCATCGGAGAAGCTCAGCAGTCCCCGCTCAGCGCTCAGGACCAGCAAATTGAGATAGCGCGATCGCAGCAGATAGATGGCCCCAAACCACACCAGGGCAGCCACCACGATGCCCACCAAAAAAATCCGGGTTTGAAAGTTAGGTTCGCTGAAGCCCAGCCAGTTGCAGAAGGCGATGGTCACTAAAATAGCCAGCCCTGTGCCCCCCATGGAAAGCGGTTCGGCAATGCCTCCCACCAGGGACTGCACCTTGCTGCGAATATGCTCTGGAATTGGCTGAAACAAAACGGGGCGAGTGCTGGCCACCAGGGTATAGCGCAGCCACTCATCAAAAAACTTGAGCACGACTATACCCGCAAAAAAGCTCGCCCCGCCTAATATCCTTGGATGGCTACTAAATAGAGTAAATGCCCCAATCAGCACGATCATTGTCGGCAGAATCAGGGTGACGGAAAAGACTCCTTCCCGTTCAATCAAACGACTGGAGGTAAACCACTGGGTGAATAGCTCAATCAGCCCTAGAGCACCGCTAAAAATCCCCAAAAAAGAAGCGATTTCTGCCGCATCAAGGCGGAGATTCAGCTGGTTTAAAAATTGAAATTCGATTGAGAACAGCAGAATTTGAGACAGGATGAAAAATGCCAGCAGCAGCACCACGTAGTAGCGAATCGTGCCCTGGAGCCTTTGGCGAGTGCGATAGCCGTCTGATTCTTCGGTTTGGCGCTTAAGGGATTCAGGAAACGCATGTTCGTACTTCTCCGCCAGGTAATAGAGAAACCCGACGCCAACCACCATAATGGCGCAAGCCAGCAGCAGCACATTTTCGAGGCCGACCAGATTCAGCAGCAGATACACAGAAAAGCCACTGAGAATATCGGCTACCAGGTTGCCGCTGCTGATAATCGGGTAGGTGCGCTTGATTTCACGAATATTAAACAGCTGGTTGGCGGTAACGGCGACGTTGAGGTCGTTGAGGCCATAGATAGCCTCAATCCAGAGGCGCATGGCAAACACAGTAGCCCCTAAGAGCCAGGGAATATCGACACCCCAGCGAAAAATCATTACGGGTAGGGCCATCACCAGGGCGATTAGCACAATCACTCGCCGCAGGGGCAGGCGCCGCTGCAGCCATGAATACACAGTGCTAAGACTGAGGCCGACCCCGGCACTGAAGATATAAATCCAGGGCAGGCTAGAGGCTCCGTATTCCCTCAGAAACAGCGCCGCTGAACTCACCTCCAGCCACAGGATGCCCATGGAGGTGGTGGTGTAAAAGGCGAACATAAGTAGAGTGCGTTCGCCTTCTTCTGCCCGTAAGTTGATTATTTCAAGGAAGCTTTGTCGCAGGGACGACGAGCTTTGTAAAGCTTCCGGTACTCTCATTCAGCCTAGCCAGAGAAACAGTAAGGAGGAACGCTACAAGGATACCCGGCCTTAATCTTTCTGGGCGCAGCGATCGCCCAATCGAGCTAGAATACGGGTTCTGTGGAACATCAACGGCGATCGCAATTTAGGGAGATCGTCCTGTGACGCTCACCTGGCAGTTCTCAGAGTAAGCATAATTATCCGTTCAAGCCTGTCCCATGAAGCACACCCTATCGGTTCTGGTCGAAGACGAAGCTGGCGTTCTCACCCGCATCGCTGGGCTATTTGCCCGTCGCGGTTTCAACATCGAGAGTCTGGCGGTGGGACCTGCCGAGCAAGTGGGTGTATCGCGGATTACGATGGTGGTGCCTGGGGACGATCAGATTATCGAGCAGTTAACTAAGCAGCTCTACAAGCTGATCAACGTGCTGAAGGTGCAGGACATCACCGAAGTCCCCTGCGTCGAGCGGGAGCTGATGCTGCTGAAGGTGAACGCCAACAGCAATAACCGCTCTGAAATCATTGAATTCGCTCAGATCTTTCGAGCCCGGGTGGTGGACGTGGCTGATGATTCTCTCACCCTAGAAGTGGTGGGCGATCCCGGCAAGATGGTCGCGATCGTGCAGGTGCTCAACCGGTTCGGAATTCGCGAAATTGCCCGCACCGGTAAGATTGCCCTAGCTCGGGAGTCTGGGGTGAACACTGAATATCTGAAGTCTTTAGAGAATAAGCTGCGGCTGAGCTAGCGATATTTCGTGGGCTGAAGGAATCACACAGGCTATCCCGAAGAGATCCCCGTAGGCCTTGCAGAGATCTCTACAGCAGCAGCCAACTCTCTTGCCGTAACCTCCCAGTACTTGGCGTGAGCATCCGATTACCCTGCGGCAGCATCCAAGTACTGGGCGCGAGCATCCGATTACCCTGTGGCAGCATCCAAGCATTTTGCACGAGCATCCGATTACCCTGTGGCAGCATCCAAGCATTTTGCACGAGCATCCGATTACTCTGCGGCAGCATCTGAGTACTCTGCAGGAGCATCCGATTACGTTGCAAGGGCGTCCGAGGCCGGGTCGCCTCCCTCAATACTCGTAAGGGTCATCCGGCTTGGGAATTTCCGTCAGGCTCTCCGGCATGATCGCTACCCGTCTAGCTCCATTTAGCTCCACAGAAGCCATCCGCCCTTCAATTTGCAGCCACTGATCCTGGGGATAGTCAGCGCGGGAGCCCTCAAGCTGCACCGGCAACCCCACCGGCACCGCATCGATCGCACAGTGACGAATCACAAAACGGGTAATCATGAACATGTCGTCGGGCAAGTCCGGAGCATGGACGACAAAACCCGAGACATTCACCTGATTCCCCTCGTAGGAATCCGGCTCAGGATAGACCGCCAGAGTTCTGGCCCACTCGCTGAGGGTGCGCTCCTCGCTGCGGCTGCCCCCGGTAAACCGCTGGGCCTGGGTGCGGGTGGGCAGTCCCGCCAGGGT
>PYEQ01000318.1 GCA_003017785.1 filamentous cyanobacterium CCP5
GCCGATCGCAGCGGACGTGCTGGACATCAAGGCCCAGGTCGTGTTCTCCGTACAGTCAGAAATGGCAGAAACGTTCACGGACATTCTGCGACGGCGCACCACCATCGCCATGCATCATAACTATGGGTTCGATGCGGTACCCGTTGTGGCCGATCTGCTGCGCACCTACTGCGGCTGGAGTGAGGAGCGCTGCGATCGCAATATTCGCAGCTACTATCGCTTCATGGAAGACAACTGCATTCCTGACTACCAGCTCAAAGGGCAGTCGGCAGAAGTAGCCCTGCAAACCGCCAGCGCCTAACCACGATTGAGGAATCTGGTAGGCTGCACATAATCTTGCAGGGGCACGGCAATGCTGTGCCCCTGCAGCCGATGACGATAACTTTGCAGTTTTGGAGGCAGCGTCATGGTTTCTAACCCCACCGAAAACCTGGATCAGGTGTTTACCGAGCTAAAAAATCGCCAGGTAGATCTGGCCGTGCTGGGAGCCGGTGCCTGGGGAACAGCCTTGGCCAAGCTGGCGATTGAAAGCGACCACAGCGTGCGGGTCTGGTCCCGCAGCGGTGAGCTGAGCCTTGAAGAAGCCGTTGACGGTGCCCACGTCATCCTTTCGGCTATCTCTATGAAAGGGGTACCAGAGCTGGTGGAGCGCCTGAAAAAGCTGGATATTCCTGAGTCCACGATTCTCGTCACCGCCACCAAAGGACTGGATCCCAAAACCACCCTCACCCCCTCCCGAATTTTTCAAGCAGCCTTCCCTAACCATGCCGTGGTGGTGCTCTCAGGCCCCAACCTATCGAAAGAAATCGAACAGGGGCTGCCCGCGGCTACCGTCGCCGCCTGCGAGAACGAAGTGGCGGCTGAAACGGTGCAGCACCTATTCGCCAACGAAAATTTTCGGGTCTACCGAAGCACTGATCCCCTGGGGGCTGAGTTAGGGGGCACTTTAAAGAATGTCATTGCGATCGCCGTAGGGGTCTGTGAGGGCCTCGAACTCGGTGCCAACGCCCGGTCTGCGCTGATCACCCGGGCCCTGCCAGAAATCATGCGCATCGGCACCCACCTGGGAGGGCAGCCAGAAACCTTTCTAGGGCTCTCTGGCTTGGGGGACATGCTGGCCACCTGCACCAGCGTCCTTAGCCGCAACTACCGAGTCGGGGCTGGATTAGCCCAGGGCAAATCCTTAGATCAAATTCTGGAGGAACTGGGCAGCACCGCAGAAGGGGTGAATACCGCCCACGTGCTGATGGACATCGCCCAGCGGGAGCAGATTTCGGTGCCCATCTCTACCCAGGTGCACCGGCTGCTAAACGGAGAAATGACGGCGATCGAAGCAGTTGAATCCCTGATGGAGCGCAAGCTTAAGGCCGAATCCTACGAAGAGCTGCAGCAGACGTCGGATTGATTGAGCCTGATTCATCCACACGGCGGCCATCATTAAACCCCGCCTAAAAAACCAGCCGGAGACAGACGATCGCTGTCTCCGGCTGGGGTCATGTCGAAAAGAAACGTTGCAGGCAGGAATGAATATAAGGGGATTAGCCGCAAGCCCTACTCTTCAGAGGGGGCTTCAGAATCATTTTCCTGGGCATCACGGATTAGCCGCTGGCGCTGATTGAGGAAGTTGTTGGCTTCTTCACCGAGGCGATCGCGCTGACGGGTGCGAAATTCTTCCGAAGAGGTGTCATTTCTCAACACGGAGTTGTGGATCAGTCCAAAAGCGCCGGTGGGACTATCCAGCAGGCCTGCTTCGCCATCGGGGGAATTAAATCCCTCATTGGGATCGACGGTCTCAGGAGCTCTGTTTTGCCCTAAAGACGCCGGGGCAGCCACACCGAGGAGCGAGATCGCGATCGCTAAAATTCCAAACCGCACAGGAAGGCTAATCATAAATCCCTCTCTACACCATCAACTCGACTTGTCGAAAACTAAGGACCAAAATCCGGCCCTCCTTAGCCCAAAATATAGCAAAAAACTCCAGTAGGAACCGAGGGGCTATGACAGTTGACCGGATAACTGACTTGCTGAATTAGCTGTTCTTCAACGGCAGGCGCTCAGGCAATTCGACGCCGCAGCAGCGGCTGAATCAGGGTCAAAGCAATACCGCAGAATCCGACCAGCACCCCCAGACAGATGCCTAAGGTAACATCCCCAAAAGGAGCTGACAGCACCACGCTGCTAAGCGCCCAGTCGCTATGGAGATAGACATAGCGAATCGGCTCGATCGCGTAGGTGAGTGGATTCAGGCAGGCTACTACCTGTAGCCACCGGGGCATGAAGCTGAGGGGCACCAGGGCAGTACTAGCAAACAGCAGGGGCAAATTAGTGACGAAGATTACCGCAATCAATTCGATGTGACCGGGCAGGGCGAAGGAAAGTCCCAGGCTCAGGGCCGTCACCCCCAGCACCAGAGCCAGCACAATGGCAAACACCAGTGCTAAACCACCGGCCCCGGGCAGACCCGCTCCTAACAGGGCGCTCACCCCGACGATCGCGGCGGTCTGCACCAGGCTCATAGCAGCGATGAAAATAGCTGAAGCCACCACAATCGAGTAGCGGGAGGCTAGGGGAGCCACCAGAAACCGGTTCAAAAAGCCAAACTCGCGATCGAACATCACCGGCAGTCCGGCATTCAGGGCACCGCCAAAGGCAGTAAATACAATGATCCCGGCACCGAGGAACTGGCCGTAGTTCTGGCTTTCGCCAAACAGCCCCTGGGGGACATTCTGAAACAGAGCCCCAAACAGCACCAGCCAGATCAGCGGCTGAATCACCCCGGCCACTAGGGTCGAAGGCCGCCGCTGGAGCTGAATGAACAGTCGCCGGGTCATGGCCAGGGTTTCCTGGGCAAAAGCGCCCAGGGCACTGGGTTGACCATTGAGCTGCTCGGCCTTCCAGGCTTTGATGGCATCGTTGGCAATTGCCGAGCTGTTGGCCCGTTCTGGGGATTTGGGGGTCAGGGTGGTGCTCATACTATCTAGGCTCCTTTCATCGCCTGCTTGCGTTCTTTCTTCGCGTCGCGGGTACCGGCGGCCGCCATTTCAGCATCCATCAAGGTTTTGCCGGTCGCGGCCAGATATACGTCGTCCAGACTGGGGCGGGACTGGGAGATACCAAACATGGGTAGCCCCGCCTCCTTGAGAGCCTGCTGTACCGTCAGCAGGGCATCGGACTGACGCTCTACCACCAGGTTTAACGAATTCCCCTGGGCGCTGTTGATAATCACTTCTTGGACGCAGGGCAAATCCGCCAGCAGTTCTTGGGCCGAACGGGCTTCCGGATCGGAGGTAAATTCTCGGATGCGCAGGGTGATGCGATCGCCCCCTACCTTGTCCCTCAAGGCGCTGGGGGTACCGGAAGCAATCACCTGACCCCGATCGATGATGGCGACGCGATCGGCTAATGCGTCCACCTCTTCTAAATAGTGGCTGGTGATCAAAATCGTGGTGCCCGCCGCCCGCAGCTGCCGCAAAAAGCTCCAGACCGCCGTGCGGGCTTCGATATCAAGGCCCACGGTGGGCTCATCCAGCACCAGCACATCGGGCTGGTGGAGCAGGCCCAGGGCCAAATCTAGACGCTTTTTCATGCCGCCAGAATAGGTGCCGCTCTTTTCGTTGGCGCGATCGCTCAAATCCAGTAGATTTAGCATTTGCTCAATGCGATCACGGGCCACCTTGGGGGGAATGTGGTAGAGATCCGCCTGAAGCCGCAGCAGTTCTCGCCCGGTGAGTACCTTATCGAGGGCCACTTCCTGGGCGATGTAGCCAAGGCGCTGACGGGCCTGCCGGGGATGGTCTAGGACTGAGACTCCGCCCACCTCCACCCGGCCTGAGTCCGGGGCGCTCAGGGTGCAGAGGCAGCGAATGGTGGTGGTTTTCCCAGCCCCATTGGGGCCAAGTAACCCAAAGATTTCCCCCGGTTCGATGGTCAGGGAAACCCCTTTCAGAGCTTCGAGGGTGCCGTAGGATTTCTTGAGGTCTTCAATCAGGACGGCTGGAGCCATACGAAATCAATTGATACGTAACTTTATTTTAACGTCAGTGGATCTGTCTCCCTGGCAAAGCTGTTGCTGCTCCGCTTTTGATATTTGATTCTCTTCAAGAGCTAGCCTGGTGGCTGAGCGAATTCTCCTACTTTTTTGCCATAGATCTGCCCTAGAAATGGAAAAAGGGAACAGATTAATCCCTGCTCCCTAGACAGATTGAGATAGATAGCTTGAGATAGATAGCTTGAGCCAATAGGTCAGCTCAGCCAAGGCCGCTAAGTAAAACCCCGACCCAGGCATGGAGGGTGCCGCTGGCGGTGGCGATCGCTCCTTGGGTGACCGGCAGACTGTCGATGACCATGCCCGCCGAGAGCAGCATCATATAGAAAATAGAGAACTTGAACAGATCCTTAGCCAGGTCGCGATCGCTGGGGGACTGGAGCAGCACCCAGGCTTTCTTTAGGAATAAGCTGCCCAAAGTCAGGGCCACAGCGGCGTAGACCCAGCCAGTCGCCCCCAGCACCGTCATTACCAGGGTGAGGGGCACCAGCAGCAGGGTGTAGTACCAGATCTGCTTGGCAGTGGCTTCGTCCCCAACAATGACTGGCATCATCGGCACGTTCACCTTGGCGTAGTCGTCCTGAATTAGCATCGCCAGTCCCCAGAAGTGGGGCGGCGTCCAGATAAAGACGATCGCGAAAAACAACCAGGCGGCCCAGCTCAGCTCCCCGGTGACCGCAGCCCAGCCCACCAGCGGCGGAATCGCTCCGGCAGCACCGCCGATGACGATGTTCTGGGGCGAGGATCGCTTCAGCCAGTAAGTGTACACCCCCACATAGACCGCGATGCCCGCCATCGCCAGCCAGGCGCTTAAGAAGTTGGCAAAGATCGCTAGCAGGGCAAAGGAGCTGAGCCCCAGAACGCCAGCAAACAGCAGCGCGTCCCGAATCTGAATCCGGCCTGAAGGCAGGGGCCGGTGGCGGGTGCGCTCCATGTCGTAGTCAATGTCGCGATCATAGATGCAGTTGATGGTTTGGGCAGAGGCCGCGGCCAGGGTCCCGCTCACCAGGGTGACCATCAGCAGCAGGGGATCGACCGTACCGTGGGCCGCCACCATCATGCTGGCGGCGGTTTCGATGAGCAACAGAGGAATAATTCGAGGCTTAGTGAGCTGCCAGTAGCTCTGCATCACCTGCCAGATCGAATCGTGATGGCGGGTGACTTCATTCCAGGTCGTGGATTGATTCATGCGGATCCTTTCGCGAGAAGACGGATGGATTTGATCAGGCTGAGTGCGATCTAGGGAGCACCCCCTGCTCAAATCCCAGGAAAAATTGAAGATCTAGCCAGGTATCTGAGAAGACAGCATTTCAGGCAGAGGCGCAGGCTTGATCGCCCGATCGCGCAGGGCCAGCACCGTCAAGCACACCAGCACCCCCAGCAGGGCAGCACCCAGGGTGTGGTGGGCCACGGTCAGGGGTTCGGCCTGGAGCCTGAGGCGGAAAGTAGTGATCCCCAGCAAAATCTGAAACACCAGGCAGACCCCGGCTAGATTCGCCAGCCGCCGCAGGCGGGGATGCAGGGCGGGAGTGCGCCAGGCCACCATCACCAGCGCCAGGGTCGCCACCGTCGGCGGCACCACCCCGATCAGGTGGCTGTTCATCACATTGCACAGCTCCGCCAGCCCAAAGCACTGATGGGCCGCCCAGCGGGAGCCGACTAAGCCCCCCAGCAAACACTGGCCATAGACGAGCCCAGAGGCGGCGATCCCCAGCCAGGGCAGCTTATCTACGGTGCCCGTGCCCCGGTAGGGGGTGAGGGCAGTGGCGATCGCCAGCAGCGTCATGAAAAACAGCAGGGCCGTTCCCAAATGGGCAGTGACAATGTCGAATCG
>PYEQ01000319.1 GCA_003017785.1 filamentous cyanobacterium CCP5
GATATTGTCCCGGCAACAACGGCTGTAAGTTATGGGTCACAGGGCTTTAACTTTTGCCAAGGAATAACATTTCGAATTCTTACAAGCTGTTACTGTGGCCTCCAAAGCGGGTAAACGCGGAACTCAGGCCTGACTTATGAATGGGCTCCGGGGGCCGCCAGAGTTCTATTGGAGAGACTAATTCCGGCAGAGCACCATCCTAAGTAGAGGTTTGGGTAGGGGATTCGGCCTTGGGCGCGCCAACGGCGCTACAGCGCTCTAGTCGCAGCATCATCGCATCCAGCAGGCGCGGATCCCAAAAGCCGCCGCCGCGGCCAGTTCCGAAACCACCGGCCCGCAGCGATCGCCACCAGGGTAGGGCCCAATACCAGCGAGCCGGTAGATGACCGGCGGGCGAATCTACAGGAGCGTTGGGGCCGAAATCGAGATCGCTGTAGAACCGAAAGAAGCCGACGGGGCGACTGCTGGCAAATAGCAGCCAGTCCACGTGGTCAGCGAAGATAAACGCATCAGCTCCCAGCTCTCGATAGCGTCGATACTGGACAAAAAATCCAAACTGTTCGCCGCTGGCTCCCTGCCAGAGCCGATCTAACTCGTGTAGCTGTTTACAGGGAATCCGAGCGATCGCTGCCTCATCTAGCCAGCCCTGATGCTCCCGATTGGTGAGACCAAGCAAAATTTTTAGGGTTAGCCTATCGGCATCCCGCCAGTCCTGGGCAGCCAGCAGCCGGCCCAGGTCGTCAAAGTCTTGCTGGTGGCGGTTAGGGGCATTGGCAGTTGCAGTCACGGGGCCTCCTGGGGGGCAGCCCCGGCAGTCACGGGGGCTGCCCTCGCCACCGGCAGACAGGTGCTCAAACGGGACATGAACCGGCGCAGCAACTCTTCGCTTACCTGGTAGCCGCCTTCTAGACTGCGGCTGCCCCAGCGCCAGGTGGGCAGATGGCCCCGGGGAGCATTGAGATTAAACTGAAGCTCGCTGTAGGGTCGGGGACGGTTGAAAAACGCCCCGAAGGTGCCCTGCCAGCCGACCGCCTGTTGAAAGCTGCGGGGCTGACTGTCTTGCTCGGTGTAAATCTGCCACTGGACGCTGAGGCCAAACTGACCATTGCTGTAGCGAGACCAGAGATCGTCGATAGTGCGCAGATCGATACAGGAAATCTGCGCAGCCGCTTCCGGAGTTAGGGGCTGCATATCCTGACTCCAGCAGGCCAGCAGCACCTGCTCCGTTTCTTCGTCCGCCTCCTGCCAGGCCCCTTCCCAGAGCAGCTGGCGCAGGCGGGAATAATCAGCGCCTTTATTGGGATCTCTTTTATCGGTGTCGAGGCTGCCGTAGAGGGCGGCGGTTTCCTCTTCGGCAATGCGCTCTGCTTCCCCATCAGAGATTTCCCAGTCGATCTGGGCCTGCTTTAGCCGACCGTGGTCAAATTCTCGAGGAAACAGACTGGAGACAATTGCCCGCCGGTATTCCCGTCGGTAGCGATCGCGGTTGGCCGCTTGCTGCTGCTGGCGCAGTGCTTCAGCATCCTGCTGTTCCCGCTCTGCCTGCTCTCGGCGATTGCGTTCGGCTATCTGAGCTTGGCGCTGGCGTTCGGCCTCAATCTGACTCTGCAGCTGGGTGGTGCGATCGCGGTTGAGCTGAGCAATCTTCTCCGAGGGCAGGTTTAGTCCTTCTGCCAGCTCCTTGAGGCTGGTCCAAGACTCCTCCGACAGGGGAAATCTCCGGGTAATTTCCTGATCCAGCACGGCGGCATAGTGGTCGAGCTTTTGCTGCTGGGTGCGATAGGGACCTAAAGCCCGGTTCATGTACCATTCGGCATCCTCCTGCTTGATCTCCAGCCGAAACCGCAAATCCTCCAGCAGAGCTGCTTCGGCTGGGGTAAACTCCCCGCCGGTGCGGGCAAATCGCTGAGCCGCAGCTACAAAAGTACGCTGGGGAGGCAGCAAGTAATCCGCAGCGACCAGAACACAGTCAAGATCTTCAAACTGACGGGTTTGGGTGTGCAGTACCGTCTCCTGCACCTGAATCTGCACCCGCATCTCCACCGGACGCCGTTCAATCCAGCGACACAGTCGTTTGAGCACAGCCCACAGGCGATCGCCCGGCAACTCATAGGCAAGGCCGATTTTATAGGACTTCGGCTGGGTCGGATCCCGAAGATTTTCGATCTCTGTTTTCAGATATCGCCAGGATGCACTTTCCAGGCCGCTGAGCCGCTGTAGGTCTTCTAGCAGGGCCTCGACTTCTGAGTCTTTTTCCTCCAGGCTCAGATTTTCATCCACCAGTTGCACCTCAAACTGCACTGGCACCCCGCCGTCGCTCTCTGCCATAGTCTTGCAGCATCAGAAAAACAATTTGCCAATGTTATAACAGCCCATCGGCGAAATGGGCCGATCAAGGTAAGTCTGCAAAATTTCCGTGAAATTACGGTCGCCCTGGCATCATTTTGAGCCTAAGGCCGCTAATCTAAACATGTGTAACCTGGCATGCCCTAGTTTCTAGGGATTGAGAATGAATCAATCTGCCGTTGTTTTGCTCTGAAGGGTCGTACAGTCGTGCTCCCGTACCAGAGTCTTGGATGGTATTAAATCCTCATTTCTAAGTGGTTTAGATATGGGCTACGTTCCTACTGTTACTGCTCCCAGTCGGCCCAGGCTCGGTCGAGTCTTCTATAGGGTTGCTGCTCTCACTGGCCTGGGAGGACTGGGTTTGGTGTTAGTGCTAACGAATGTAATTACCCTGGCCGGACTCCCTTTTAGCGTAGTCAGCCGGCTCTGGCAGGATCCCATTGCCCGCAATGCCTATTTCGGTGGCAATGATGCGGCTCTCCACGATCGCATCGGCGAAATGGGCATTGAAACCGATCTCAAGGCCTACTACCGCGATCGCATTGGCAACGAAGTCGTACTTGATCAGCAAGTCCATCAGATTCTCTACGATCGCACCGGCTATCTCGGGGAATCCTATCGGGTCAACGACCGGGGACAGGTGGTGCGCCAGGATTCAACTCAGGTGCAGATTTCCGAGTAATGTTCTGCTTGCGGATTTTCCTGAGACTAGTTTCCCTGGCCGCTAGAGAATGGGAACATCAGGAGACTGACGCTGCAAAATCACCATCCTGTCGCCTATGACCGGATTGCGGGCGATCGCGTGGTCCTCTGGATCTTGTAGGTAGAGGTGAGCAAACTCTAGAGACTCCAGCCGCCCATAGAGGTCTTGGGCCAGCTGATCCTGCTGGGAGGGAGCTAACCCATACCACTGGGCTCCTAGCACGATTGTTAAGCGCCCCTGGCGAAAGTCCGCCTGCACAGACTGCACCATGCCCGCCGCATAGGCTGCGGTAATCTCTGATGCCTGGGCCTGGAGGTCAGCAATTGCCTGGGGCTCTGGATCGGCTACCACCGGCTCTGTTTGCTCTGCGGTGGGAGTTGGGGCGGCGGGGGCAGGCTCTCCCCCCGGGCTGATTACAATCAGCAGCAGCGCTAGCAGGCCAAGGGCGATCGCGCTCAGAAGGGTGTCATTCAACCGCCCCTGCCAGGTTTTGGGTAGTCGCGATCGCACCCGAGCAAGCAGTAGCAGCCACAGCTGTCGACCCCGGCTCAGCCCAAGCAGTCCCCTGTCTAGCCAGGACATCGGCCGGGCCGGAGGCACCCGTCCCGGGTTTGTAGACCTTTGCTGCCGATGGGGCTGCGTCTCAACCCCATCGTCGGGCCGTGGAGACTGGGATTCTTGTGAAGTCATAGTGATGATCAGCTGGCGCTGCGGGTAGTCGCCTGGGGCCCTTTCATTTTATTGCGCCCCCCTGATTACGCCTGTCTATTCTGGCCAGCTTCCTTCAATGTCTTCGAGCACGGTGTCAACGTCAGTGCCGCCCACATAGTTGGTCATGCCGGTCCAGAAGGTGCCGGTGCCCACCGCACCGGGCATCATGTCAGAGCCATCGAAACGCACCACCTCGGCATTAGCTAAAATTTCTGCCTGCTGGCGGGTAATCTCATCGGGATAAACCGCCAAGTCCACGCCACTATGGGGAGAAATATACCCCCCCAGTCCGGCCCAAACCTCGTGGGGCTGAGCCGTTGCCAAATATTCCATCAGGGCTTGAGCCGCCGGGGTGTCATTGAACATGGCAAAGATGTCTCCTGCCACCAGCACAGGCTGACCGTATTCAGGGTCAATACCTGGCAGCTGGAAAATGCTCACGTCTTCCCCCACCACCACGTCTTCCGGGAAGAAACTGGCGATGAAGTTGGCCTGGCGGTGCATATAGCAGCCCGGTGGATCGGTAAATAGACCGCTGGGGGAATCTCCGAATGGCGTGCTCAATACTCCGACGGTGCCGCCTACCACATAGTCTGGGTTCAGGGCGATTTCCCCAAACCGCTCAAAAGCCGCCTTTACCGGAGGAGCATCAAAGGGGATTTCATGGGTAATCCACTGGTCGTAGACCTCTGGGCCCGCGGTGCGCAGCATAATGTCTTCCACCCAGTCGGTGCCCACCCAGCCGGTAGCGTCGCCGCTCTCCATGCCCAGACACCAGGGAGTACGGCCATCGGCCACGATCTGATCGCTGAGGGCCAGCATTTCGTCCCAGCTGGTGGGAATGTCATAACCGGCGGCGTCAAAGGCGGCGGGACTGTACCACACCAGGCTCTTGACGGAGGCGCGATACCAAACCCCGTAGGGCTCACCTTCTACGGTGGCCAGGTCGATCCAGTCTTGGGAATAGGCGGCAGCCAGATCTCCGGATGGGATAAACGTAATCGGCACCAGCGCTCCTTCCCGGGCGAAATCCGCCATCAGACCAGGCTGGGGAAACATGGCGATATCCGGAGCATTACCCGAATCCACCCGCACGGGCAGCAGGGTGGCGAAGGCATCGGTGCCCTCATAGACGACGTCAATGCCCGTTTCTTCTTCAAAGGGAGCCAGGGCTGCTTCCAGTTTTTCCTGTTGTTCGCCGATGACGACCCCCAGCACCGTGACGGTATTCGCCTCGTTCTCCTCCTGGGCGGTGTCGTTAGTCCCCTCACAGGCGACCAGCACCAGGGGAAGGCCCAGTAAGATCCAGCGAAAACGATTGATTTGATTCATGGCGATCCAACGGTTGTCTATGCAGGGCTACCGAGAAGACTCACGTCTAACCAGTGCCTGGAGTCAGCCCAAATCTAGCTCCAGATAGAGGCGAAAATAGAGCCCACGGCCCCCGGAAAATCCTGCCATGAACCTGGCCCGACGTCCACTGCTGTAAAGATCCTCCATATTTTGGGGAAATGGCGGCAACAGCGTAGGATCATAGCTGTTACGGCCTGGCCATGGAGCTGCCGGGTCCTCTTGGTTGGATTGGGTGAAGCCTATGGCCGGGGTCAAAACGGAAACCTGCCCCATCTGCGGCGTCAAGATTATGACCGGCATTGTCGGGGGCGATCGCGTTGTGTTTTCCGCCGGTCCCCCGGGCACCCGTAGCAAGCTCTATGCGCGGGTCTGCCGCTATGTGGACAAAGCGGGCTGCATCAATAAACAGGGAGGTAGCGGTCCAATTCAGCCGGACGACTACTACAAGCCGGACGCTCCCCGTCCCTGAGCCCAGCAAATTCCTCAACCGCTTCCCTGGAAGAGCGGCAAGGTGATAAATGTTCAGGCGATGTTAGGGCTAGTTCAAATCCATCAGGGCAGCGTCGAGGATTTCACCGCTATCGGGGTCAAGGGATAAATCTAGCCCCTGGCTGCCGTCTTCCAGCTGGGCCAGTCGAGGGGTGCGCACCAAAAAGTACCAGCCCTGATTCCTTAGGGACTCCCTGACCTGGGTGATGGTCAGACCAACTAGCTCATCCCCGGAGTGCAGGGACACCTCAACGGCAGGAAGAGCCGG
>PYEQ01000320.1 GCA_003017785.1 filamentous cyanobacterium CCP5
GGGCTACCACCGCCCCAGCATCAACCACCCCGACCACGCCGTCTATGGCATGATCGACAGCCTGCTGGTAGGGGGTCGCACCTCGCGCCTCTACAAAACCCTGGTGGACCAAAACCAAATCGCCCTGGACGTGGGCAGCCTCAACGGCTTTCCGGGAGACAAATATCCGAATCTGTTTGTGATTTATGCCCTCACGGCTCCGGATCACACCGTTGACGACATTGCCGCGGCCTTTCAGCAGGAGCTAGAGGCTCTGAAAAATCAGCCCCTGCCGCCGGAAGAACTCCAGCGGGTCAAGACCCAGGCCCGGGCTGGACTGCTGCGAAGCCTGGCTTCTAACTCGGGGATGGCGTCTTTGCTGACCGAATATGAGGCCAAGACCGGCAGCTGGCGCAACATTTTTGCTGAACTCGAGGAAATCCAGGCCGTCAGCGCTGAGGACGTGCAGCGGGTGGCTCGAGACATGTTTGTCCCCAGCAACCGCACCGTTGGCAAGCTGATTTCGACGGCAGACTCCTAGCTGCCGATGCCTTGGCTCCGTTTTTTCTTTGTCCTGTTTTTGTAGATTCTATGAGCTGGTCTAATCGCCGACGGTCGCCCTTACGCTGGCTGACCCTGCCCGTTCTCGCGATCGCCACCCTGAGCCTGATTTTGGGCCTGGGCTGGCAGCCCGCTGCGATCGCCACCACGGCCCGCCACTACACCGAACTGGAATTTGCCCCCCTGGGAGACGTGCAGTTTCCCGACTACGAGCGCTATCAGCTCGATAATGGCCTGGTGGTTTATCTGATGGAAGACCACGAACTACCCCTGGTCAGCGGCAGCGCTACCTTCCGCACCGGCTCTCGGTTTGAACCCGCTAGCCAAGTGGGGCTCGCCAGCATTACCGGCGATGCCATGCGCCTCGGTGGCACCGAAACAGTTTCCCCTGACCAGCTCAACCAGACCTTGGAGCAGCGAGCCGCTTCCATCGAAACAGGCATGGACACTGACTCGGGCTCGGCCAGCTTCAACGCCTTGAGCGAAGATTTAGAAGCGGTGTTTGCCCTGTTTGCCGACGTCATCCAGCGTCCGGCCTTCGCCCAGGACAAAATTGATTTGCTCAAAAATCAGTATGCCGGCAGTATTGCCCGCCGTAACGACGACCCGGACGACATCACCAGTCGGGAGTTTCGCAAACTAGTCTATGGCGAAGACAGCCCCTACGCCCGCACGGTGGAATACTCGACCCTCGCCAATGTCGATCGTGAGAGTGTTCAGGGGTTTTACCAGGCATCGATTCGCCCCGATCGCACCATTCTTGGCATCGTGGGTGACTTTGACCCCGAGGCAATGAAGGGGTTGATTGAAGAATTTTTTGGTGGCTGGCAAGCCAGCGGCGATCCCCTCGACATCAACGAACTGCCTAACGTGTCCCAGGCAAAAGCAGGGGTGTTTGCCGTCGAGCAGCCTCAGCTGACCCAGAGCTATATTCAGCTAGGTCACTTGGGAGGTCAGCTAAACAGCGAAGATCATGCCCCGCTTGCCGTCCTGAACGAAGTTCTCAACGGATTTGGGGGGAGGCTGTTTAACGAAATTCGCTCCCGCCAGGGCTTAGCCTACGTAGTCTATGCCTACTGGTCTCCCCGCTATGACTATCCCGGCCTGTTTATCGGCGGCGGCCAGACCCGCACCGACGCCACGGTGCCCATGATCAAGGCGGTCAAAACGGAAATTGAGCGGGTGCGCTCTGCTCCCATTTCAGAGGCGGAACTCCAGCAGGCCAAAGACTCAGTGCTGAATAGCTTTGTGTTTAATTTCCAGCAGCCCAGCCAGTCCCTGAGTCGATTGATTCGCTATGAGTACTATGGCTACCCCCGGGATTTTGTGTTTCAGTTCCGGGAAGCGGTAGAGCAGACCACCGTTGAAGCGGTACTCCAGGCGGCCCAAACCCAGCTGCACTCCGATCGCCTGGTCACCTTGGTGGTAGGTAATGCCGGTGAAATCACGTCGGCGCTATCTGCCCTGACGGAAGATCAAACCGTTACCCAAGTGGACATTACGATTCCTGGGGCGAGCTAAGTGGCGCTAAGCCTCTAAGTCATCACCCAGGTGACCATGCCGGGGTAGCGAATCAGGATCAGCAGCCCCACCAGCTGAATGATAATGAACGGAATCACCCCTCGATAGATGGCCATGGTGGATACCTCCGGTGGCGCTACTCCCCGCAGGTAGAACAGGGAAAATCCAAAGGGCGGCGTCAAGAACGAGGTTTGCAAGTTCACCCCCAGCATCACCCCAAACCACACCAGCAGCTCGGTGCCCTCTAGGGGAATCACCTCGCTGCCGCCAAAGCTGAGGGCGATTGGCGCAATCAGCGGCACCAGGATGAACACAATTTCGAAATAGTCCAGGAAGAACCCCAGGAAAAACACCAGCAGATTCACCACGATCAAAAAGCTGACCGCGCCCCCTGGCATGGAGGTGAAGATATCTTCCACCAGGCGATCGCCCCCTAGCCCGCGAAACACCAGGCTAAACAGGGTGGCCCCCAGCAGCAGGATAATCACCATGGTGGTCAGTTCCACGGTGGACTGGAGCGCTTCCTTGAGGGTTCTCAAACTTAGCCGTCGATTCAGCGCCGCCAAAAACATCGCGCCGAATACGCCCATCGCACCCGCCTCCGTCGGGGTCGCTACCCCGGCAAAGATGCTGCCCAGCACGATCACAATCAGCAGCAGCGGCGGCAGCATCACCAGAAACACCCGCTTGGCTAGCTCTGCCTTGGTGATGTCCAGCATTTCCGGCGGCAGGGCCGGAGCCTGCTTAGGCCGAAAGATAGCCATGCCAATCACATACAGCAGATACATTCCTGCCAGAGCCAAACCGGGCACCAGGGATCCCAAAAACAAATCCCCCACGGATACCCCCAGCTGATCCCCCAGCACAATCAGCACCACGCTGGGGGGAATCACCTGGCCCAGGGTGCCAGAGGCGGCAATCACCCCGGTCGACAAAGACGGGCTATAACCATAGCGCAGCATGATCGGCAGGGAAATCATGCCCATCGCCACCACGGTGGCCCCGACGACGCCGGTGGCCGCTGCCAGCAGCGTCCCGACTAAAATCACGCCGATCGCCAGCCCCCCCCGCAGCCGACCAAATAGCTGGCCGAAGGTTTCCAGTAGGTCTTCCGCTAGGCCTGACTTTTGCAGCAGCGTCCCCATGAAAATGAAATAGGGAATCGCCAGCAGCACGAAGTTGCCCATGATGCCGAAGACCCGATTCGGCAGGGCCTGCAGCAAGAACAGATCGAAGTGGCCCGTCAGCCAGCCCAGCAGGGCAAACACCAGGCCGGTTCCCCCCAGGGCAAAGGCCACGGGATAGCCAGTGAAAATCAGCACCAGCGCCCCAAAAAACATTAGTAGCCCCAGTGCTTCACCCATGATGGCTGACCTCCTGGGGCTGGCCTTCGCTATGGCCGGTTAAAATCGCAATTTGCTTGATGATTTCAGAAACCCCCTGGAGGCCCAGCAGAAAAAACGCCACTAGAATCGCCGTTTTGATCGGATACCGGGGCAGGCCGCTGGCGTCGGAGGACTGTTCTAAAATCCGCCAAGAGCTGACCACCGTTGGAAACGAGTAGTAGAAAAACACGAAGCACATGGGCAGCAGCAGCAGCAGCGATCCCACCAGGTCCACCCAGGCTCTACCTTTGGTAGACAAGCGGCTGTAGAGAATGTCCACCCGTACGTGGGCTCCCTGCTTGAGCACGTAGGAGGCCCCCAGCAAGAAAATCAGACTAAACAGGTACCACTGCACCTCGATGTAGAGATTAGAACTCAAGTTGGTGCCGATGAACTGGCCCAGGTAGCGGGTGATGGCGTTGTAGCCACCGACCACCACCATCACCAGGGTGAGGCCAAGGGTGAGCCAACCTACCCCTTCGCTGAGGCGATCGATCCAGCGAGAAATCCTCAGAAGGAATGCCATGCTGCCGCCCAATTACTTCCTAAAAAAGCATCCCCGAATCGCCGATATCTCTCCAGGGATGCTGTCTAGGCTACCGTATCTGTCCAGGGGAACAAAGTTCGTAGAGCTTTATTCACAGGGCGTTATCGGGAGGGGCGTTTGAGTTCACCCAACATCCCTAGGGCGATCGCCGCCAGCACCATGCCCGCTGCCGCAAACAGGGCCAAAACCACCCCAAAGGGAATCTGAATCGACTGCAAACCGAAAAACTTGAGAGAGATAGGAGTCGCGTTCTGGACGGAGAGAATGGCGATCGCCGCCACCCACCCCGCCAAAACGACCGCGATTATGAGCTTGGCCATGACATAGACGTTGTGGTTTTGGCGTTTCTTCCGGTAGTATAGACAACTGGGCTTTAACCGAGAAAGAAATGGCTAAACGGGTACAGGTTGTTCTCAACCAAGACGTTCGCAAACTAGGCAAAAACGGCGACCTTGTCGAAGTTGCGCCAGGCTATGCTCGCAACTATTTGCTGCCGCAGGGTATCGCCCTCCGCACTACTCCGGGAGTGCTGAGGCAGGTAGAGCGTCGCCGGGAGCAAGAGCGGCAGCGGCTCGAGGCGATTCGCCAAGAGGCCGAATCCATGAAGACCGCTCTCAACACCATCGGCGTGTTCGTGGTGGAGAAGCCGGTGGGCGAAAACGAAGCAATCTTTGGCACCGTCACCGCGGCTGAGGTGGCCGAGGTGATTCAGAGCACGACCGGCAAAGAAATCGATCGCCGCGACATTGATGTGCCCGATATCAACAAACTGGGCGAGTACAAGGTTAATATCAAGCTCCATGCCGAGGTAACCGCGACAGTGAATCTGCGGGTGGCGGCAGCTTAGGGAGTAAGAGGTGAGGAGTGAGGGGTTATGCCAAATCCTCCCCACGCGATCAATGCGAAGCCCTAAAGCGCCTTTGATAGGGCAAACCTTCCGCGAGGTCCAGGAGGGCGACGGGTTCTTGGCCAACCTGCGGACGGGTTCTTGGCCAACCTGCGGACGGGTTCTTGGCCAACCTGCGGACGGGTTCTTGGCCAACCTGCGGTTGGACGCTTCTAATCGTAGGACTTGCGTAGCGGAGTCCGAGGGGAGGCAAGATTCCCTGGGTAGGGATTTGGCTTTCGAGCCCAGCGGCCGTATCGATGACTCTGGTGAAATAGTTTCATAAGCTGTCGTGGGGCGCACTTCGTTGGACCCACGCTACGACGCACCTGAATTTCTGGCAGCGACAAAGTACTGAGCTTGTTCTGGCTGTTCTACATGTAATCATAGGGCGGCCTGCTACAAAAATAGTACAATTGAACTTAAGTGCTCGACGATCCACGAATTGCCAGGGGACAAGTGCAACTCTATATGTAGCGTCTGTCTGGACGATGCCGACGGGGTTATAATCAGCCTCACGGTCAATCCGGCAAAAGCTAGATCACCTAGTTACAGGGCTGCGACTGGGAATTTGTCCGCTATATCTAGTGACTTCCGATGGTTCAGAATCTCAACTTTGAGACGGTCAGCGATCGCCTGCCGCCCCAAAATATCGAAGCGGAAGAGGCCATTCTGGGGGGCATTCTGCTAGATCCAGAGGCGATTGGGCGGGTGATGGAGATTCTGGTATCCGACGCCTTCTACATCGGTGCCCACAAAAACATTTACAAAGCGGCCCTGGCCCTCCACGGGCGGGGACAGCCCACCGACCTGATGACCATCACCGCCTGGCTGCGGGATAACGACCTGCTGGAGAAAATCGGCGGTCAGAGCCGCTTAGCCCAGCTGGTCGATCGCACCATCAGCGCTGCCAACATCGACCAGTACGCCACCCCGGTGATGGATAAGTTCACCCGCAGGCGGCTGATCCCGACCGGCGGCACCATTG
>PYEQ01000321.1 GCA_003017785.1 filamentous cyanobacterium CCP5
GCGCTGGTCCGCCCCCCCCCCCGACCCCGCCCCGATTCGAGAAGATTTGCTGGTGAAGGTGATGGCGGGTGCCTCTATGCCCACCGCACTGCTGGTGCAAGAACTCCCCCTCAGACGACAGCAGCCTCTCGATCAGCTCACCCAGTACCAGGCTATGGAGGCCGACTATCGCAGCCACGCAGACCTGCCACTCCCAGAGCAGTACCGCTACCTGACCCTGCGGCGAGGCATTCGCTATGAGCAGAGCTGGGTGGACTGGTGCGATGAAGTGCTGGCCTATCTCTCTGCCCATTGACCTAGGCCGAATAGCCCTTGAAATATTTCTTAACGGGAAGAATTTCTCTCGATTCCCCGAGGGCGATCGCCCCCATTCTCGCCATGATCAAAGGGTAGACATAAAGAATAAGAATTTATCTCAATGGCTTTCACTCGTTCTGGTTCTCTCCTCGCAATTACTTTAGGTTTGGGTATCGCTGGGGCTGCCCCGGTCGCTGCCGAAATGAATACTGAAGCTGTTCGCATCGCTCAAGCAGGCGTAGTTCCCACCAGCAGCATCCAGCAGCAAACCTTATATTTGAGCCCGGATCGTGCCTATTCCTACAACCTAGAAACGGAGCGCGCCGTAACCGTTAATGGGCTAAATATCCCAGCTGGGGCAGAGATTCAAGGTCAGTATGAACCGGCCAGCGGCGGTCTGCGCTATGTAGCTAATTCGGTGATGATCAATGGCCGCGCCTACAGCCTTAACGCCAATTCCCAGGTACTTAACGATGTCAAGGATCCCCGCGACACAAGGACTGGTTCAATCGCTGAAGATGCTGGCATTGGTGCCGCAGGCGGCCTAATCTTGGGCGAAATTCTCGGCGATTCCGGCATCGCTGGAGCTGTTGGGGGTGCAGCAGCGGGCGCAGCTGTGGGTAATGTCACGGCCGATCGCGTCGTGGTGGTTGAACCCGAAGAAATGATCAACCTGTATCTATAACGCCTCAGCACAGGCTATGCAAACAACAATTTTCGTCCTGCCTGAGCCATTCGGGCAGGATTTTGTCGATCAAAAGCGATCGCCAGCAGGAATTCTAGAATAGGAGAAACCCACGGCACCCTGGCCATGACTCCTGCACAACTCAAAGAGCTAGGTTTCACCCTGCCGCCGACCCAGGCAGATCTCCCCTTCGATGACAACGGCGTGATGGAAACTCAGCGCCACAAGCTGCAAATGGAGCTGCTGATTGACGGTATCGATGGCTGGTTGGAGTCCCGCGAGGACGGCTATGTGGGCGGTAATATGTTCGTCTACTACAGTCTGGCCCAGGTGAGAAACCAGGATTTCAAGGGACCGGACTTCTTTGTGGCGCTAGGGGTGCCTAAAAAAGAGCGGCTGAGCTGGGTGTCCTGGGAAGAGGGCAAAACTCCGGACGTGGTGATCGAACTGCTGTCCCCCAGCACCATCAGCGCTGACAAGGGCGAAAAGAAAACCATCTATCAGGATCGGCTGCACACGCCAGAATATTTCTGGTACGACCCATTTAATCCAGAAGACTGGGCAGGCTTTCGGCTTCAAGGTGGCACCTATCAGGCGATTGAACCGGATTCCAGTGATCGCCTGATCAGCAGCGTTTTAGATTTGGCTTTAGCACGCTGGCTGGGTATCTACAAAGGCGTCGAAACCACCTGGCTGCGATGGGTTGAACTGGACGGCACCTTGCTCCCCACCGCCGCCGAACGGGCGCAGCAGGAAGCTGAACAGGAGCGGCAGCGGGCCGATCAGGCAGAACGGCGAGCTGATCGCCTGGCCGAACGGCTCAGAGCGATGGGCATCGACCCCGACCAGGTATAGTCCTCAAGCAACCGGAAATCCTCGATTAAAGGGCGACAGGGCAGATTCAGCCAGTCAGCGATAGCGGCGGTCTAAGGGGCTTAACACCTGATTCAGCCGCCGCAGAGCATCGGAGGTGCCCATGGCAATCACCAGATCGCCATTGCACAACATGGTCTCTGCGGTTGGGCCAATGATCAGATGATCGTCGGAGCGGCGAATTGCCAGGATCAGCGCCCCCGACTTGCCCCGCAGCTGGGCTTCTCCGAGGGTTTGCCCCACCTTGGGACAGTTCTCTGGGGAGAGCAAAAATTCTTCGACATAGACCGTGCGATCGGCTCCAGTAAGAATGCCATCGAGAAAGTCCACCACCTGGGGCCGCAGAGCTGCCGCCGCCATCCGCTTACCCCCGGTGATGTAGGGAGACACGACCACGTCGGCCCCGCCCCGCTTGAGTTTTTGGACAGCCTCCTCGGTACTGGCCCGCGCAATGGTGCGAATCGACGGAGCCAGGGTCTTAGCTGACAGCACCGTGTAAAGGTTTTCGGCGTCAGAGGGGAGGGCCGCCACCAGACAGCGGGCCCGTTCAATGCCAACCCGGATCAGCACCTCATCCTGAGTGGCATCCCCCTGAAAGGTAATGAAACCAAGCTGTTGAGCCATCTCGATGGAGGTTTCGTTGGAGTCCACGACGATACAGGGAATGTTTTCCATCGCAAACTCAGCCGCCACCTGCCGCCCGGTGCGCCCATAGCCGCAAATAATGTAGTGGTCCTGCAGAGATTCCATAAGTTTTCGCCGCTGTCTTAACCGAATTCCCGCCTGTAGATGTCCCTGGATCAGCGCCTCAGTAAAGGAATTAAGGATGTAGGCAATGACGACTACCCCCATCAAAATCAAAATAATCGTGAACAGCCGTCCCCGGGTACCCAGGGGCTGCACCTCGGCAAACCCTACCGTAGCCAGGGTAATCACCGACATGTAGACAGCATCTAGCCAGGTCCACCCCTCCACTAGCCGATACCAGAAAACCCCCGAGAGCACCACGCAGCCCAGGGCGATCGCCCCTGCCAGCAGCTGCCGCCGGGTGCGCTGGTAGGTTGCTTCGATCAGGGTGTCAGAGAGGGACGTGGGTAGCAGGCGAGGCGGCATATCAGTGACTACACAACGGCCAAATCCCTGACGAGTCGACGACTGGGCTGAACCAGCGCTCCAGCCCGTACCACCCAGGCGGGACTGAACCGCTGGGGAGCCATCAGGGTCTCTCCGGTGGCGTCGCGACAGGTCCAGGGGCCATCGATTTGCTCAAGCACCGTGATGTCGGCACGGGAGCCCACCTTAAGGGTGCCAATATCAGTCTCGGCCTGCAAGACCTGGGCGGGATGATAGGTAACCGCGGCGATCGCCGTTTCCAAATCCATTCCCAGGGCCACCAGCTTAGACAGGGCCCCGCAGAGGCTGTAGTCCAGGGTGGCGTCGTTGTGGGGAATGGCAAAGTCCCCATGGACATCGCTGCTGATGGTAAACGGCAGCAAACCAGAGGCCATCATCCGGCGGGCAATGGCAAAGCTAAAGTTGATGCCGTGACCTAGGTCAAGTCGGACCCCGGCTTCAACCGCTTCAATCAAAGCTGGGGAAGGGGTGGGGCGATCGCCCAGCAACCCGTCAGGGCGGCAGCTATAGCAGTGGGCTAGGAGGTCGCCAGGCCGCAGGTGAGGTAGCACGTAGTCAATCACCTGTTCTGGGCTGGGGCGGTTGGCTTCGACCACGGCAAACAGTTCGCCGGTATGCACATAGAGGGGCAGGCCAGCGGCATCAGCCGCCTGACGGGCCAGTTCAATTACTTGCGTACCCCAGCGAGACAGGGCTCCCGACTCCCCGTGGACCTTGAACCCCCGGACGATGTCAGGGTGTTCGGCGGCCATCTGGGCCAGGGCTTCGAGATCTACCATTTCTGGACTGTGGAGCACCGGGGCCCCCATGCCACCCTTGAGAGCTCCGGCCAGATTTACCGACGGAAAACAGCGTACGTCGGTCTGGCTGTGGCTGACGATGTTGGCCTTAAATCCGAGGAAGGTCAGCGGTCCGCAGCTGCCCTGATCCACCACGGTGGTCACCCCCGCCTGCACCCCGACATCGTCGGCCCAGAGGCCAAAGTCAGTTACCCACTCGTAAACGTGGACGTGCAGATCAATCAACCCTGGACAGATCATCTGGCCTTCTACGGACAGGGTTTGCTGGGCGTTGTGGGGGGGCAGCTGCGGAGCGATCGCGGCAATGGTATTTCCTTGAATCGCCACATCGTAGTAGCCATCCAGGGACTGGCTGGGATCGATGACTCGTCCACCGGTTAAAACTAGGTCGTACTGTTCTAGGGCCATAGGGTTACCAAGTTAAACTCCTCAAAACTGCAGCTCAATCCTCTCGAACAATCGAGCTTTGGGCTGTAGGCCAGTGCACAATCGTGGTTCAGCGGCTACGGCGAGAATACCCTGGCAGCGGCGGCTTGGGTATGCTTAACCCTAGGACAGCCATCAATATTTCCCTGAACCAAGGTACGGGACTGTAACTAGGCATACACATGATTTTTTGGGAGATTGCTTTAAGCCTTAGTCTGGCTGCTATGAGCGCCAGCCTAGTGGCTGTAGCCCTCAGGAGGCGACAGAGCGACGACCGCTGGCAGCCACATCAGCCTGAATCCTCCCCGACCACCCTAGGACAAACCTCTCAGACCGATAGCTGGCAGGCTGACCAGCTCCATTTAGCCCTAGAAGTGGCCCACATCGGCGTCTGGGACTGGCACGTAGGCGACCGTCAAGTTGTCTGAAACGCTCAGTGCTTTCGCCTCCAGGGTTTCGAGCCCGGTGCCTTCACGCCTACCTAGGAATTTTGGTTATCGACCCTGCATCCGGACGATCACCAACGGGTCGTAACCCATCTACAGACGGCTGTCGAACAGAAATCAGCGTACACCACCGAATACCGAGTTGTGCACACCGATGACAGCGTCCGCTGGCTGGCCGTGCGAGGGCAGGTACTCCTGGGGCCAGAGGAGCAGGTAGAGCGGATCATCGGGGTCTGTTTTGATGTCACCGAACGGAAACAGGCGGAGGAGGGGCTGAGGCAAAGCCAGCGGCTCAACCAGGAAATTTTAGAGGCGATTCCCGATCTGCTGCTGTGGATGCAGCCCGATGGTACCTGCGTAGGGCTCTCAGAAGGCATGCATCTAGCGAATCTATTCCCGGACCCGAAGCATCCCTATGGAGTCAATCAGTATGATCTGCCAAATCTCAGCCCCCGTGACCTATCGGATGCGTCACAAAAGTGGTGACTATATCTGGATAGAAACCCTGACCAAACCGATTCTGGATCAGGCCGGCCAGGTTGTTCACCTGCAGACCACTTCCCGGGAGGTGAGCGATCGCGTCCGGATTGAGCAACAACTCCGCCATGAAACCCTCCACGATGCCCTCACCGGCCTCCCCAATCGCACCCTGCTGATGCAGCGGCTCCACCAGGCCCTGCAGCGAGGGCAGCAGCAGCCGCAATTTCAGTTTGCGATTTTGTTTCTCGATCTCGATCAGTTCAAGATGATCAACGACAGCCTGGGGCATCTGGTCGGCGATCAGGTACTGATTGCCACCGCCCAGAAACTGCGTCAACTCGCCCGGAAGGGGGATCTGGTCGCGCGCATTAGCGGCGACGAGTTTGTGATTTTGATCGAGAACCTGGACAGCCTCGCAGAAGTTGTCTGGGTAGCCCAGCGCATCGCTGATGAGCTAAAACAGCCCATCCTTATTGACGAACGAGAAATTTTTGTGTCCACCAGCATCGGTATTGCTGGTAGCTCCCCCCGCTATACCCAGCCAGAAGAACTGGTGCGGGACGCCGATATTGCCATGTACCGGGCCAAGCGCAGCGACCGGGCCAGCTATACGATCTTTGATCCGTCCATGCACCCTGTCTCTTATACACATCT
>PYEQ01000322.1 GCA_003017785.1 filamentous cyanobacterium CCP5
CTTAGGGGGTGTGGCGTTGATCGCTGGCTGGGGCTGTTTGACCATGGCAGCCTTGACCGCTAAATAGCCTGGGGTCACCTCACCGTTTACCAAGGACAGCCTATGCATTCTCCTGGCGATGACACCTACGCTCAGCTGTCAGACTCCATCAGCGCCCAGCTGTCTCCCGAGATTCAGCAGCGGCTGAAGACCTTGATCTATCAGCTTCGGGGGGCCCTCCATCGACATCAGCTGAGCCCCGACGTGGAGACAGAAATTCATCACCTGGTAGGGGATCTAGATATTCTGGGCAACCCCCAGCTGCTCTCAGACTTGATTAAAACGGCCCTGGCGAAAGATCAGCTATCCCCCGAGATCCAGCAAGAGATTAGTCATCTGCTCCATCAACACATAGCCAGCCACCGGGCCGAGGCCCTGCTCCGGCAGGTTCGCCAGACCATGGACAAGCAGCTGCTGCCGGGTTCTGTACAGGGAGAACTGTCCCAGCTACTGACCCTGCTGACCTACCTTGATCAGAGTCCGGAGTTGATCGATGAGTTTGAGCTGGCGATCGCCGCTTTGATGCCAACGGAGACCGCTCAGCCCCCCAACCTGCGGCTGGCTCGTCATCTGCGGCGACACATCGCGGCCCACCTCCAGCAAAGTCCGAATCCCCTGTGGTCGATCATGTCGGCTTCGGGATCCTCCCACAACCGACTATTGTCGGGACTGAGCTGGTTTTTGATCGTGTTTACGCTGCTGCCTAGCCTGCTGCTGTCTGGCTTTTTTGTTAGCAGCGTCACCCAGCAGCATCGAGAAATTCAGCAGCTCCGCGAAGATTTGGACACCTATCAGCAGCGCTTGGCTAACGCATCTCAACAGGTGGGTCAGATGACCGAACGGATTGGAGCGGCCAATCAGCGTCTAGGGACCATCAATCTAGACCCGCTGATGTCGGATCAGGCCGATGTGGAAACCGGCAGCCTCTCCCTGCTAGCCCAGCAGGAGGCTGCCGTACAGCAGATTGAAGGCACCTTGACCGCCAGCGAAGCCACCCTCCGGAGTCTGCAAAATCAAACTCTGCCCCAACTCCAGCAAACCCTTGATGGGGCCCGTGCTGATGGCATCGAGAATCCCCAGGCATTTTTGCGCACCGTGCAGCAGCAGGTTAATCGCACCCAGCAACAGCTTAATCAGGTGCAGGAACAGCTGATCATCCGAGATCCGGTATCTGAGCAGCTGACGCCGCTGCTGATCAAGGCCCAGATTGCCGATCTGCGGGCGGCGTTTGCAGAGGTCAACACCACCATCGCAACTGCCCAAAGCCTGCTTTCAGAGGCGCTGCTTGCGGATGCTGGCGACCCGGTCGTGGTTGAGGCGATCGTCCCGGCGGTAGACGCCGAGGAAGTGAATAATTTTGGCGACTTGGCCATCGTATTTATCAATGGCTTTTTGACTAACCTCAACACCCTTGATCTACCCCTGATGCTGGCGGTGGTCGCCACCGGGGCCCTAGGAAGCTTCGTCAGCGTGATCGTCCGCGCCAATGAGTTTATTGACCGCAAGCAGATAGGTCAGATGGATTTGTTTTTAGTGGGCTTTTTCCGGCCCATTGTCGGCATGGCCTTCGCCTTCTTTTTGGTGGCGATCCTGGAGTCGGGCATCTTTTCCAGCGTTCTGTCGATTAACTCCGTGAAGCCCGATAAAAAGATCTACCTGTATATTGCGATCGCCTTTGTGGCCGGGTTTAGCGAACGCCTGGTGAAAGATCTGGTCGGTCAAACCTCTGACATGCTAGGGGTTCGCGGGAATTCTGAGGACTCCCTGCGTTAGGCTGGGCCGGCGAGCCCTGGGCTGGATTTCCATTCAAGGCTTCAGTGAATCACCTTTCGGGGTTTGTATTCTGGCTGTTTGAGCCGGTTCCTTAGGGAGTTCGCCCACCGATATAGGGCAGGCATGAAATTGGCGATCCAGAAGGTGATCCGTTGAGAGTTCGACAGGTAGGGGTAGACCAGGGTTTTCATCTCTTGGCGGGCTGCAAAGTCGTGCTCAGCGATCGCTTTACTCATTAAGGTACGCCCTAATCCCCTCAGCATTGAGTCTGGAATGTTGTAATCCTCTTGATAGTTCACTAATGTTCGAAATTTAGCGGTTAAACGCAGGGGATTGGTAGCCTTATAAGAATAGCTATCGGGGTTGTTACAACGATAAACACTGGACGGTACGGGATCATAGGCCCAGGTTTTTCCATAGATAAGACGTAGCACCAGCTCAAAATCTTCTGCGCCTGAAAATTCCATATCAAATCCTCCTACGGCCTTGAGATGGGCTAACTGGACAGCCATGCTCGATAGCTCTAAGAGGCCATGCCGCATGTAGAGACTGAAGTAGCGACCGTAGTCGATGTTGTGGGTAGGGGTTTGAAAGGGGCCCGTATCAGATTGAGAGACAATCCGATTAACGTTCATAGAATAGTGCAGGGCCGCCGCCAGATAGACTACGTCATTCGAATCCCTGACTAGAGCCTCGATTCTTTCTAGATGATTAGGCTGCCACCAGTCATCTGCATCTAGAAAAGCGACCCAGTCACCCTTAGCTTCAGCGATCCCTGCGTTTCTAGCACTGGCAGGGCCCAAATTCTGGGTCTGTAAAATGGCAGTCGGAATCGAGCTGTTTTGCAAATATTGCAGCGAATGATCCGTTGAGCCATCGTCAATAACGATGATTTCTCGGGGGGAGAAAGTTTGGCTGGCTACGCTTTCGAGTGCATGGAGAATCCAGCGTTCGGCGTTATAGCAAGGAATAACGACGGAAAAATCCATAGCAAAACCTTCTTGAAAAACTTCAACGATTCCGAATTCAGCATTCCCTTACTACCGTTTTACAGGGGGCGCAGCTGATAGCCTGACTGGCTCCAAAGGAGCAGCTGGGTTGGGCCTATATCGGTGATGGCTACTAGGGTCTCGGGGGTCAACAGATTGTTATAAATAACCCGGCCATCTGCGGTCACTATCAGCGCTTTAGGCGTCAGGCGATCGCACTCCACCCCGGCAGCAATCAATCGGTCAACCCCCAGCCGATCCAGCAATAGCACTTGCCCCGGCTGATCTCCCAGCTTAACCGGGTAGTAGGTCCCCTGGGCCAAGGCCTGATTTACGACCTCAGCCATTGTCCCAGCCTGAATCGACGTTTTAGCCAGGGCTGCAAGCAGCCCTTGACGGAGCTGAGGCTGAGCCGCTGCCGCCAGCCCCATGTCTGGGTTCAGCCAGGCCAGGCTGCCGGGAGAATAGGCTAAAGCCGTGGGGGCCAGAGGCTGCGCTGGTTTGTGGCCAGAGGCCAGCAGAGTCAGTTGGGTACCCTGCTGGCGCAGCCCCCGCAGCTGCAGCTGAATCGATGCTCCGGCCCCTGAACCTGGCAGCAGCCGCAAGGACTGACCCATGGGGGCCCACTGCCGCCAGCTAGCGGCGGCTGACTGAGCTGGCCGGGGCTCGAACCAACCGTCCTGGTGCTGAGCGATTAGATCCACTGTGTACCAGCTCTGGGCAGGGTCTAGATTTAAAGGCTGTTCGCTATACCAGGCATCCCCATCCACCTGAGCTAAGGGCTTGACGGTACCGACGGCGGCAGTAACGGGTCCGGCTGGGAAGGGTTGAGAACCATTAGAATCAGCTATTGCTTCAGCCGTTAAGCTCTCAGACTGGGGGGATAGAGCCAGGGGTGATCGCCCCCTTGAGCCGGGCCGCTGGGCTAGAGTTAATGCCTGCTGCAGTTGCTGTTTGGCCTCCGAACCAGCCTGGCGCTGGTCCAACCAGGCCAGCGCCGTCGAGGTATCCTTTTCTGCCTGCAGAATGATTCCCCCCCAGACTAGAGCCGCTTGCTCCGAGGGTCGCAGCCGCAGGGAGGCGCTGACTCGATTCCAAATTCGGCCTTCGTCCTCGGCCAGTATCCGCTGGAGTGCGTCTAATGCCTCCGGATGGGTCCTGAGATCAGTCAGGGCCGCCTGCCAGCGCCCATCAATCAGCTGGGCAAGAATCTTTTGAGCGGGACTCGCCCAGGTTTGCTCCGCCTGCTGGCTGGCACGGTCGGCATGGTGCTGGATCAGTCGCCGCTGGGCTTCAGCGGCAGCGGGCCAAAACTCGATTTGGGCCTTCAGGGGATCGATCTGCCGCAGGGCGTCGGACCATAGCCCTGCCTGGGCCAGGGTCAATGCCTGACGATAGGCCCCGGCGTGGCTGTCGACGGGCACTGATATCAGAGAGACCGGCTGCAGCCGTAGGCTAGGGCCCCATCCCCTCTGCTCGAACACCTGAATGCCCTGGAAAGCAGGCTCCAAATCCGCGCTTTCATCCACCAGCAGATCGAGCCAGCCGGTCCCGTCCAGGTCAGTCCACTGGGGCCGCTGGGCGGCAGGGCTGCTCCAGGTCGCTACCATTTCTAAGGTTTGGGACTGGCTGTCAAAGTAAACCATCCGGCCATAGCGCAGATCGACGCCCCCCCGCTGCCAGCGACCCTCTAGAACAAACCACCCGGGCTGGCCCCCACTGGTCACCTGGCTAAGAGGAAGCGATCGCCGCTGCAAAGGGGGCGCTTGAGCCGTGCCTAGCAGGGGGCCGAAGGCTTCCGTTTCGCTCAGAGGCACCGCGCCTACTTGGGCTACATACTGGAGCTGCTCTGGCTCCGAACCGTGAATCTGATAGAGCCTAACCTCAGTCAAGCTGTCGGCGGTAGGGGCATAAATCGGCAGCAGCCGGTAGCGGAAGGGGCTGTCTGGGAGGACCAGCAGTTGGGGCTCACCCAGGCGCTCTTTCGCCTTAGTGGCCCTGACGGTGAGTTCTTCGAGGGTGGCCAGGTCGGGCTCCGTCGACGCTGACGGCAGCCTCAGCAGGGATGGTCCGATCTCAGGGGCGATCATCATCTGCACCCCTAGGCGCAGACTGAATAGTAATAGCCCGAGTCCAGCCCAAACTCCTATGGCCACCGTCAGCAGCCCCAGCCAGCGATTGGATCGCCGGGGCGATCGCACCCAGAGCTGCACTTGGCCAACCGCCGGCTTCTGACGCCAGGGCAAGGGCAGAAACAGCTTACGGGGAGAACGGGAGCGGGGCATTGTGAATAGCCAATGACACCAGAACTCTACCTCAGCCCAGCAGAATTTGCTCGTACTGGGAGCCTATCTGCTCCCAGGTGAAGTGGGACTCCACCAGCTGACGGGCCTGGCGAGCGATCGCCTGGCGCAGCTGGGGCTGATCAAAGAGTTTAGAAATCCCATCGAGATAGTCATCGAGGCGATTGGCCCGCAGGGCCGCTAAAGGCTGGTCGACCGCTAGGCCTTCGAGACCGCGATCGCTAGCCACCACCGGCACCCCTGCCGCCATTAGCACCAGGGCGGTAACGGGGGTGACCGGGGCGGTGCGCGATCGCCCGTCGTAGGGGCAGCTCAGCACCAGGGCGCGGCGGCTGTAGGCGCTGTCGGGGGCGATCGCGGGCAGGGTTGGCCCCCGAGCCTCGTAGGCATCGAGGGTACCGGCCAGCTCTTCGGCAGTGGGGCGCTTGATCCGGTGGGCAATCATAAACGCGCCGATTTGGGCCGGGGTGGCGGTTTGGGTCAGCATCATGCGGGTCGCGGCGGCTGCTTCGGCGCGGGTGAGCGCTCTGGAGGTGTGGCTGCCGCTGCCCACGTGCTTGAGCAATTCCCGAAACTCGTTACTCATGGTTGGTCTGTCCCTCATCTGTCCCCCCTCGTTTGTGCCTCAAGGGGGGCAGGGTTTGCAAATCATACCCCGTCCGGGCAGATAGTCTGCCGGATTCGTCATGGTCGCTGCCGCTAGCTATAGGATACGGCGGCCGGCCCCCGCTG
>PYEQ01000323.1 GCA_003017785.1 filamentous cyanobacterium CCP5
AGCTCTGTGAAAATCGTCTCCTTTGACCCTAACTCCCTAACGGGGAAAACTCCAGGTTTCAACCTGGATGGGGTTTAGAACCTGATTTTTTGCAATCAAACGATGCATTTAGCCATTAACCGGCCAGATGGGGGCAAATCCCTCAAAAAGTCCCGGCTTCCTAAGAGAACCGGGACTTGCAGTTAGCTAAAGCTGGTCTCTAGAGGTTATTCAACTCCCTCAATCCGGTCTTCCACCTGCTGATACAGTTCCTGGAGCTTCTCCAGGTTTTCGTCGCTGGGTTCCCAGTAGCCGCGACCGTTTACCTCCAGCAGGGTAGTCACCATCCGCCGGAAGGAATGGGGGTTCATGTCCATCAGCCGCTTACACATCTCCTCATCCTTGATGAAGGTGGTGTTGGCATCTTCATACACCCAGTTGTCCACCGCGCCTGCCGTGGCCGACCAGCCCATGGTGTTCACCAGCCGCTTCGATAGCTCCCGCACCCCTTCGTAGCCGTGGGAAAGCATGCCCTCGTACCACTTGGGGTTGAGCATCTTAGTGCGGGCATCCAGCCGCACTGTTTCAGATAGGGTACGCACCTGGGCGTTGGCGGTGGTGGTGTCGGCGATGTAGGCGGCAGGAGTCTTGCCGTCCCCCCGCAGATTCGCCACCACCTTAGTGGGGTCGGAGTCGAAATAGTGGGAGACATCCGTCAGGGAAATCTCCGAGGAATCCAGGTTTTGGAAGGTGGCTTCCGCCGTCTTCAAAGCGGACTCAAACAGGCCCCGATTGCTGTCCATGACGCCGGGGTTGTCCGAGTTGAAGGCAAAGGACTTGCGCTTCAGGTACATTTCCTGCAGCTCGGCTTCCTCTTCCCAGGAGCTGTTTTCCACCGCCAGGTTGACGTTGGAGGCATAGGAACCGGAGGCGTTGGAGAAGATCCGGGTGGCGGCATCCCGCACGGATAGGCCCATTTCTTCGGCCTGCTGCAGGGCATGCTTGCGCACGAAGTTCATCTCCAGGGGTTCGTCCGCTTCGGCGGCCATTTTCACCGCCCGATCCAGCAGGCCCATCTGGTTGATGAACAGATCCCGGAAGACGCCGGAGCAGTTGACCACGATATCCACTCGGGGCCGACCCAGTTCCTCTAAAGAAATCAGCTCTAACTTATTCACCCGCCCCAGGGAGTCGGGCACCGGCTTGACACCGACGAACCAGAGCATCTGGGCCAGGGACTCGCCGTAGGTCTTGATGTTGTCGGTACCCCAGAGGACGGTGGCAATGGTTTCTGGATACTTGCCGCCGTTTTCCTGGCGCTGGCGATCCAGCAGCCGTTCCACCACGATCTTGGCGGACTGCACCGCTGCGGTGGTGGGAATGGACTGGGGGTCGAGGGCGTGGATATTTTTGCCGGTGGGCAGCACATCCGGGTTGCGAATCGGGTCGCCGCCGGGGCCAGGGAGAATGTATTCCCCTTCCAGGGCCTTGAGCAGGCCCCCCAGTTCGTTGTCGGCGCACACCTGCTCCAGACAGAACTCCAGGAACTCCATCAGGGGCTTGATGGCTTCGCCGTTGACGGCTTTATAGCCCGCTTCGTGGAGGGCCTTGATCCAGGGTTCCTTGCGGCCAATGTTCATGAAGTTGAGCCGGGACACCATTGATACCCGACCTTCGGCGTCGATCTGCTCCTGCACCAGGGCGGCTACGGCAGTGCGCACCCCCTGGTTGATGTCATAGAGCAGCTGCACGTCATCGAGATCGCCCCGATCGCTCCTGGCATAGATATCCTCAATGTCGCGGCCCAGGCTCTCGGCGATGATCCGCTGCAGGCTCTTGATGCCCTCTTCTTCCCGATCCAGGCTGCCAATGTTCACCAGGGTGGCGATCGCTTCTTCTGCGGTGGGGGGCTTGCCGATTACGTGCAGGCCACAGGGCAGCAGCCGCGACTCGATCTCCATCAGCTTGATGTAGAGCTTGCCCACCAGATTGCTGCGTTCCTCCTGGGACAGCTCGCTGGCGTCGACTTCGGGCAGCTCCACATCCCGATCCAGGTTGCAGAGGCGGGCGGTTTCGGCGATCGCATTGACAATCTGAATCGCCCGACCGCTGTCTTTCTGAGACTGGTAGGAGGCAATCAGCTCACTGAGTTCCTTCAGCCCCTTATACAGACCGGCGTTTTCCGCCGGGGGGGTGAGGTAGCTGATGGTTTCGGCGTAGCTGCGGCGCTTGGCGATGGTCGCCTCGGAGGGGTTATTGGCGGCGTAGTAGTAGAGGTTGGGGGTGGTGCCAATCAGGTTGTCCGGGTAGCACAGCCCCGACATGCCCATCTGCTTACCGGGCATGAACTCTAGAGAACCGTGGGTGCCGAAGTGCAGCACCGCATCCGCCCCCCAGATGTGATCCAGGTAGGTGTAGTAGGCGGCAAACCCGTGGTGGGGACTGGCGGATCGGGAAAACAGCAGCCGCATCGGATCCCCCTCGTAGCCAAAGGTGGGCTGGATGCCGATGAACAGGTTACCAAAGGCCTTGCCATACACCAGCAGGTTTTCCCCGTCAGTATTCAGGTTGCCGGGGGGGGGCCCCCAGTTCTCCTGCAGCCGTTCCGAGTAGGGGGTGAGGGCTTCGTATTCTCGCACCGGCATGCGGTAGGCGATGTTTAGCTCGGGGCTGTTGTACTGGGCCTGGGCGTCATGGAGCACCGCTTCCATCAGGGCCTCCGGCGACTCGGGCAGATCCTGCACGTCGTAGCCATTGTGCTGCATCGCCTCCATCACCTTATAGATGGAGCCAAACACGTCCAGGTAGGCAGCGGTGCCCACGTTGCCTTTATCGGGGGGGAAGCTAAAGACGGTAATCGCCAGCTTTTTATCCAGCTTGGGCTTGCGGCGCAGGCTGGCCCACTTCATCGCCCGCTGGGCAATGATGCCGATCCGATCCTGGAGCGAAATCGCCCGTCCGGTCATGCCGTCGCGGCCGGAGAGCACAATCGGCTCGATCGCCCCGTCCAGCTCCGGAATCGCCATCTGCAGGGCCACCTGAATCGGGTGCAGGCCCAGGTCGCTGTCTTCCCACTCCTCGGTGGTCTGGAACACCAGGGGCAGGGCCACCATGTAGGGCCGGTTGAGCTTCTTCAGGGTTTCGATCGCCTTGGGGTGATCCTGGCGAGCGGGGCCACCCACCAGGGCAAAGCCGGTAAGGGACACCACCGCATCAACGATCGCCCGATCCGGGTTGATCGGGTCAAAGAAATAGGCGTTCACCGGCTTGGAGAAGTCCAGCCCCCCGGCAAACACGGGAATCACTCGCGCTCCCAGGTACTCCAGCTCCTGCACCATGGCCACGTAGTGAGCCTCATCCCCGGTGACCAGGTGGGTACGCTGGAGCACCAGCCCCACGCAGGGAGCCAGGGGATCCCGCACCACCTCGGAGACATCCTGGCGGGACTCGTACCAGTTCAGGTATTCCTTGATGTCTTCAAACATCTGGGGAGCCAGCGGGTGCCAGATGCCCATGTCGGGATAGGTGACCGGCTCCTCGTAGTCCAGGGCGTCCACCTGGGGTGCTCCTTCGATCTGCTTGTCTTTGACCACGTAGCGATCGCTGAGCATCAGCAGGAAGTTTTCCAGGTTGTCGGATGAGCCCCCCAGCCAGTACTGGAAGCTGAGCATGAAGTTGCGGGCGTCCTGGGCTTTCTCTACCGGCAGGTACTTGAGCACCGTGGGCAGGGTACGCAGCAGCTTCAGCATGGCGTCCTGGAAGCCCGCCCCGGACTTCTCCTTGCGCTTCTTCATGAAGGAGGCGATCGCGCTCTTGGACTGGCCCAGCTGGGCCATGGAGAAACTACCCATCTTATTCAGGCGCATCACCTGGGGCATGGAGGGGAAGCACACCGCCACATCCAGACTGTCTCGGTAGGGCTGCACCGCCTCCACCACCTTGTCCGCCAGATCCTCAATAAAAATCAGCGAGGCAATGAAAATATTGGCCTCGGAGAGATCCTGCTTGAAGGCTTCGTAGTTCTCGGGATTGCGCAGTTCTTCGATTAAATAGCCGCTGACCTCGATCGCCACCTGGGAATTGTTGGCATTGATCGCCCGCACCGCCGCCGATAAAGAGCTTTGGTACTGGGGCTCGAGCACGACATAGACCACTTTGACTAAAAAGCGCCCGTTGAGGTGATCTGGGGCGACGTGTCGCACAGTGGGCTTGACGTGGGTGAACATAGATAAACTCCTTGTGCACTGAGTCCGTGCTGAATGTCTCTATCGGCAGGCAAATCCGCTGAGGGAACCCTGTCGAGCAGCCCTGCTCCAAGGTCAACCGGCAAACGGCTGCTGAATGGACAGGGATAAATCTTCGTCAAGAGATTTCTCTGACGGGTATATCAAGTCCAGCTCGAGAACTGTAGTTTCCCTTTAGGCAAAACTCCACTTCTGGACTTGGACAAGGTCTAGAATCAGCAACTCTGCTTAACAATTGGCCTCAAAACCTTCAGAAAAAGCTCCGAAACCTGCGACAGAATGTTGCGATCCTCGATCTTATTACGAGCCTGAGCCTAACAGACTTGTATCACGAAGATCCTTGCCCTACGGGGATTCAAGGGGATAGGTGACATAATTCGACATAAACAATCAACAAGTTTGTAAACAAAATTAACAAGCCTGCTGATTACTTACTCCTCGAATATGTCAGCCCGTTAACAACAATAATTTGCCAAGGCTAAAAAAAGACTCGCTGTTAACCTTACTAATTATTAATTTCTTTAACCGCAGCTATAAGCCAGGCTGATGGAGTGACTCCCTGAATACCTGTGGCGGTTCAAAACCGCTGCTGCACAAGGGAAACCCGTCTTGGGAGGGATGGCTTCGACTCCGCTCAGCCAGCGATTTGGCTCCGCTCAGCCGGCGATTCGACTCCGCTCAGCCAGCGATTTGGCTCCGCTCAGCCGGCGATTCGACTCCGCTCAGCCAGCGATCGCTGCCGTTTGGTCAGGCAGTCAGGCTGAGCCCTTAGGCTGCCTCGACCTCATGGGCAAAGCTGTTGCGCCGCTTAAAGTAGAAGGGGCCTGCTAGGGATCCCCAGATGTGCTCGTCGGTGTCCGGGTCGCGGCCCCGATCCCAGCTAATGAACTGGTCGGCGTCAATCTTGAATTCACTGTCTAGATAGGTGGTTCTGCCGTTGCGCACCACGATGCAGCCCTTGCCCGGTTCCACCTGGCCCCGAAAGCCGCTGCCCGTCCATTCCACCACCATGTCGCAACAGGGCATTTTCTCGAACTGATCCGCCGACAGGGTGGCCAGCTTGTCTGGCTGCCGGGATGCCCCGTAAAACGCCTCCCCATCCTTTAGGGTGTAGTTCTCAATGCGAATGTGATCGCCGCTGGGAATCAGCTTCATGCCCCGAGCCCGGTAGGGCTGGCTGAGCTGGAAATCGTAGGCTTGCTCCAGATAAAAGCCGATGCCATCGAATATCATCTGCGGCAATGGCCGCATGCAGACTCGAATGTGAGCGTAGAGGGGCGGGTTGTCGAAAGCCTGCTGCTGATTGCTGAAATCAGCGGCCATCCAGCGGGCCAGGGTAGTTACGTCGGTGGAGTGGGTCATGGTCAGGGCGGAGCTATCGGCGAGATCACTGCCCCATTGTAAAATTTCGCGGCCCTTTGATCCCCAATCGCTGGGCCTCAGCCCCCATCTGCTTAGGCCCGAATCTGCTGAGACCCCGTGAGGGCTTAAATCCGAGTCTCCAGATACTGGCCAATCATGATTTCTTCTCCGGCCCGGGAAATAATCGTCTGCCGGGTGCGGTAGCGATCGCCCACCAGGCGAATTTCTTCTTCAAAGC
>PYEQ01000324.1 GCA_003017785.1 filamentous cyanobacterium CCP5
GGGTGGTGCCCTAAACCCGATCAGCTGGAGGCGCTGGTGTAGAACCGCAGGGCAAACCGCCAAAACAGCCGCGAGGCAAGAAATAGCAGTACTGAAAAGGCCATTGTGCCGAGCAGCCAGAAACCGCCGCTGCGCTGGAGCAGGGTTTGGGCAGGCACCGTAGTCAGAAACGCCACCGGCACGATGAAGGTAAAAAATATGCGATAGGCAGCCGGATAAGCGGCGATCGGGTAGCGGCCTGCTTCTAGCAGCCCCCGCAGCACTTCGGTGACGTTGTAGATTTTCACAAACCAGATGCTGGTGGCCCCCAACATAAACCACAGGCTGTACAGGGTAATCGCCCCACACACCAACGGTAGCAGGCCAAACAGGTAGCGCTCTACCCCCACCCCCAATCGGCTACCAGCGTAAACAATCACCCCGAGACCAAATAAAAAGTCAGGAATGCCCCAAGGAGATAGGGTGCGGGTGGAGAGCCAAAATTGTGAGCTGATGGGCTTCAGCAGGACAAAATCAAGGGTGCCTTCCTGTACCTGGGTGACGATTTTATTTAGGTTGGGTACTAAAAACGTTGCCGCAAACCCCTGTAGCCAGGTGAAAATCCCGAGCACGATCAGGGCTTCTTCCCAAGACCAGTCTTGAAACTGATAGCCGGTACGGTAAAACAAAAACAGGCTGAATAGGCTGCCGCCTAAGCTGCCGAGGCTGCTGAGAGCCGCCACTAAAAAGTTCAGGCGATATTCCAGTTCAGCTTCCAGGGCACTACCCCAGAAAAGCTTCAAAACCTTTAAGTACCGGTCCATGGGTCAGCCCTCCAGATGCTTCTACCCTGGCCTAGCCTAGCTAGGCTCCCATGCCAGAATACTGGCGAATGCCCTGGTGCCACAGCCAGCGGTTGAGGCCGAAGAAAACGGCTGCCCAGAGGGCCATGGTTACAAACCCCTGCAGGACGTTTTCAGGACGATTGATCAGCAGGCTGGCGGGGAAGTAAATCAGGTAGGGAAACGGCGTCCACAGGACGATGGCACGCACGGCCTCTGGGAACAGCTCCAACGGGGCCACCATGCCCGAAAGAAAGGTATAAATCAAAAACCAAAACTGCTCGATCGCGCTGGCCCGTTCCGTCCAGAAGGCCAGTAGAGCAAAGGTGTACTGCATCAAAAACCGGAGGCAAAAGGAACCGCTCACGGCCAGTAGCGCCAAAATCAGGTTGGTGGGGGTGGGCCACCAGCCCGCCTGGGGATACAGCAGCAGAAACAGCCCAATCAGCACAAACACGAAGGGCAGGCGAGCGAATCGTTCGGCTACATGGCTAAAGAAATGACGCCACACCGGGTCGATGGGCTGGAGCAGGTAGGGGGAGAGCTTACCCTGGACCACCTCCCGCTCAAATTCCCAGATCACCCACACCACTGTGAACTGGCGGGCCAGAAACACAGCCAGGAAGTAGCGTACTAGCTCCGTCGGGGCCAAACTAAACTGGCCGCTCTGGGCCGCCTGCGCCCAAATTCCCATGAGAATCAGGGGGAACGTACCCGAGAGCACCCAAAACAGCAGCTCAGCCCGGTATTCCACCATGTAGGCATAGTAGACCAGCAGGAACGTCCAGATTTTACGCAGAGTTTGGGCCATGGTTGCTGATTGATCAGAAGGGACCGCTCTCAGCGCAAAAATCAGGAATTCTGAAGATTGCAGCGGTAGCCATATGATGCATGATAAGCAAAACCGGCAGTCAGTCGTGGCTCTGAACAGGGGTAGCGATCGCCTGCCCGCTGTAAGCCCCTGGAGGCTCCATGGTTGAAAACACTAATTTTGAGAAGCTGGCCGCGGTCATGAACAAAACCAGCCAGCAGGGCAAGGGGGCATTTGTAAAAATGCTGTGGGATAACCAGCCAGAAGAGGTGCGATCGCAGCTGACCCCGCTGCTCAGCTCGGCCACCCTGGAAGTGCTAGACCAGTTTTCTGCCTAGGCCAGTAGCCCAGTCATGGCTCTAAAGTCAGGCTTCAAAAAGACGGGTCACGGCGGCGCTGTATTCTGCGTAGGACTTTACTCCCACCAGGATTTCGAGCAGTTCGCCCTCCTTAAAGAACATGACGGCGGGAATTCCCTGTAGTCGAAACCGTTTGGAGATCTGCCGGTTGGCGTCAAAGTCCATTTTCATGACGGTCAGGCGATCGCCGTAGGTTTCGGCCAGTCTGTCTATCAGGGGGGCCACCTGCTTACAAGAACCGCACCAAGACGCCATGCAGTCGACCACCAGTCGCGGTTCTTGGGCAATCAGCGAATCGAGTTCGGCTTCGTCTGGGATGAATCGGGCCGCCCCTGGGTATTCATCCCCTAGCTGGGCCAAATCCCTGGCCAGTTCGGCAAAGGAGAGGTTGCCGTTGAGGGTTTGGAGCTGCGATCGCTGCCCGTAGTACTCCAGCAGCGGCGCGACTTCTTCCTGGTGACTGTCTAGACGGCGCCGAATCGCCCCAGGGGATTCTCCTTTCCCCTCGCCCAATGCTAGCCGACTGATCAAGAGTCCCGGCATCCCCTTGAGGTAGGCGACGGTGGCCGCCGACTGGCCAAACCCTGTCCACCACTGGTCAAAAGCCACAGCCTGAGCCAGAGTACGGGGAAAACCCTCTAGTACCCATCCTTCTAACATGGCATCGGGCTGTTCTAGCCGCCTGCGAATTAGCTTCATCACTAGGGCATCGGGGACCAGCTCTCCTGCTTCCAGGTAGGGGCGAGCCTCGCTGCCAATTTCAGTGCCCTGGGCGATCGCCCGATCCAACAGCTCTGCCATGGAAATATGGGGCACCTGCCAGCGCTCAGCCAGCCCCTTAGCCTGGGCTGACACCCCTACGCCCGGAGGCCCTAACAGAATCAGCTGCTTCGTTTCCATGGAGTTGCCTCCTTACGTGCGGCCATGAGTTGACTTTAGCCCTTCAGAATAAAGTTGATGTAGGCAATCCACAGGTTCCAGTCATTCAGCTTGTGCCATGAAGCCAACTCCACCCCGGATTTACTGCCTGCCTGCTACCGAGGCCCCGGTGGTGGCCGTGTTTCGACGGGGACCAAGCCAGTGGACTCATGTGGGTCGCTGGGACCTGGCCGAGAATCGCTACGAGCCGGGGGGGTGGCTGCGGGGGCGAATCTTTCCTCGCCGGTCTGACCTGTCTCCGGATGGTCGCTGGCTCTGCTACTTTGCCCACAATCCCAAGGCCCGCTGGGACCATGGTGACGCCTACGTGGCGGTATCGAAGCTGCCCTGGCTGACCGCCCTCTACGCCTTTGCCACCTGCGGCACCTGGACTCGGGGTTACTACTTTACCGCTGATGGGAGCCATGCTCCCCCCGGCGATGCTGACATGCTGATTCCCTATGGGCTGAAACCCATTCCGGTCAGGCAGTTTGCCAATGAGCTCCGCCGGGGCTGGGCAGAAGCGCCGGACTCGCCACCCCGCAGCGCTGGTGGTCCCTGGGATGAAAAGCGCAATGCCCGCCTGGAAAAGCCCCAGCCAGGGGACGATCGCCTGCTCCGGGTCGAAAGTCTGGGCTGGGCAGGCGGGGAGTTTGGTGTCGATCAGGCGGTGGATGGCCTGCGGGTACTGTATTCCCTGGAGTCTAACGGCCAGCTGGAGCGGCTCGAAGACCTGCAGTGGGCCGACTGGGACGCCCAGGGCCAGCTACTGGTGGCGACTCGCAGCGGTAAACTGCAGCGGCGTCAGCTGGAGGCCCATGGGGCTACCGACCAGATCACCTTCGAGGCTGATCTATCCCAGCTGCAGCCAGGGCCGACGGCGGCACCCGACTGGGCTCAACGGTGGTAGCGATCGCTGATACCGACTGAGACTGCCGTTCTTGCAGCCAGCGCCAGCCCAGCACCCCGTGGACCACCAGCAGGGCCAGATTCAACCCGATCAGTAGAGACAGCCCGGGCAGATGCGACTGGGGCAGCAAGGGGTTAGTTGAGGGCTAAAAACTGGCTTTCTAGGGTGGCCGGGTCCGCCGGCGGACTAAAAAAATAGCCCTGGCCCATCGGGCAGTCCATGGAATCCAGCAGCTGAAGCTGGGTGCGGGTCTCGATGCCTTCGGCGATCACCGTCATGTCAAAATGGGTGGCCAATGTGTTGATGGCCTGCACCAGGCTTAGGTGTTTGTGGCCATTCGCCATGTGATGAACAAACGAGCGATCGATTTTGAGCACGTCAATGGGGAAGCAGTGCAGATAGCTCAAGGATGAATACCCCGTGCCAAAGTCATCGATACCCAGGCGAATACCGCGATCTTTGAGGTCTTGAATCACCTGCACCGCAGCATCTGAATTGGTCATGATGGCGCTTTCGGTAATTTCGAGCTTGAGATACTGGCTGCCCAGATGGCTCGACTGCAGCACCCCATCAATCTGGCGGAGGAGGTCAGCCTGGTTAAACTGCTGCATGGACAGATTGACGCTCATGAACGTGTTGGGGAGCAGCTGGCGCTGTTGCTGCCAGGTGCGCAACTGACGGCAGGCCTCCTGGAGCACCCATTCGCCAATGGGCAATATCAGGCCGGTTTCTTCGGCAATGGGAATGAACTGATCGGGGGGAATGCAGCCATGAACCGGATGGTGCCACCGCAGTAGGGCCTCAAACCCTCGAATCTGCTGGGTTTTGATGTCAAAGATCGGCTGGTAGTGGACCGTAAACTGCCCCCGGGCAAGGGCCTCGCGCAGGTCGGTTTCTAACTGCAGCGATTGATGGGCCGCCAGGTGCATCTCCAGTTGGAATAGAGCATGGCCGCTACCCTCCCGCTTGGCTCGATACATGGCCGTGTCAGCGTCCCGCAGCATCTCTTCGGCCTGCCCGTATTGGGGGCTGTTGACCACAATTCCGATGCTGCAGCCGGTATAGAGCTGATGATCTTGGATGAAAAAAGGCTGCTGCAGTCTCTTGCGGATCCGCTGCACTACCTGAACAGCGGTTTCAGGGGTCTGAATGGATAGCAAGATGGTGAACTCATCTCCCCCGAATCGGGCCACCAGATCGGTGGTGGCGACGCAGTTGCGCAGACGCTTGGCGATCGCCTTCAGCAGCTCATCGCCGATCAGATGGCCAAGGGAATCATTCACCAGCTTGAAGCGATCGCAGTCTAGAAACAGCACCGCAAACTGCAGCCTTCCCTGGGCTTGAATCAGCCAGGTATTGAGCTGGCGCATGAAATGATAGCGGTTGGGCAGACCGGTCAGACTATCGTAGAGAGCCTGATGGGCCAGCTCCGCCTGCACCTGTTGCCGCTCTAAAATTTCGCGCTGCAAATCCAGGTGCGATCGCTCCAGGCGCTTGGCCTGCTGCTGCATTTCGGCGGTCAGGCCCTGGTTTTGCGATCGCAGCTGCAGTTCCACAGTCTTGCGGGAAGTGATGTCTTCGATCAGCAGCAAAAACCCCTGTCTGACGGGCGGCATTAGCGGACTGGGACGGTCAGCTAAGCCGAGGGACTGAATCTGGATCTCCAGCCAGACCGCTCCCCGCTGCTGCTCTAGACAGAGGACCGTGGGTTTTCGCAGAATATTCTGGCGAGTCTGCTGCCAGGCAGCGGCGTCGATCCAGGCGGGAACCAGGGCCGGGGTTAGCCCATCCCCCAGATGCAGGCCCAGCCACTCCGTGGCTAAGAGGTTGCAAAACCACACCCGATCCTGGTCGTCAACGGCCGCCATGCCCACCGGTAGAGTCTGGGCGAGGGCCGTTTGAGCCGCCTGGGCGCGTCCTAGGTAGTTAGCCAGAGTCGCTAGCTTGCCCACTTCATGGCCGAGATAGGTCGGCACCGCTGGGCTGGCAGA
>PYEQ01000325.1 GCA_003017785.1 filamentous cyanobacterium CCP5
GAGCTAAGGGGGAGGGGTGGTCAGGTGCTTGGGTGATAAGGGCGCGCATCTCCCTTGCTCCCCATCTCCCTTGCTGCCCAGCCCCGAATTACAGACCTTAGCCGCCAACCCTAAAACCTGGCCGACTCAAGCCTCGACCTGTTCCTTATACTCCTCAGCGGAGAGGGCGTCTTCGAGTTCTTCTACGTTGTCGGCTTTGACTTTCAGCAGCCAAGCATCACCGTAGGGGTCGTCGGCTAGCTGCTCGGGGGCGTCGATCAGAACGTCGTTGCGCTCCAGCACTTCGCCGCTAACGGGGGATTTGAGGTCTTCAACGGCTTTGACGGATTCTACGGTGCCGAAGTTTTCTCCTCGTTCGACGGTGTCGCCCACCTCAGGCAGCTCTAGAAAGACAATGTCGCCAAGCTGATCCACGGCGAAAGCAGAAATGCCAATGGTGACGACACCGCTATCCTCATCGAGACGGGCGTACTCGTGGGAGTCGAGGTACTTGAGGTCGTCGGGATATTCAAAGGCCATGATAGTTGGATCCGTAAGCTCAGCAGGGATGTTAGAAGAGTCAAAACATTCTAAACCCGTCCCTGCCAGTAAGCGCCACTATACCGAGGAAAATCGTATTTCCCTGCCTTGAGGTGGCTTTTACAAGCGGTTTTTTAAGTGAATCGCTGAGGTAGGCGATCGCGGCCGTCACGCTGGCGTAAAAAATTCTTTGCCCCTGCTGTAGGTGAGCGGCCATCAAGGCTAGAGTTGGGATGGCAAATCCAAATCTGCGCTCACAATGACAAATTCACCCGATGTCGATGTAGAAACTACCGTGCCCGACCACATGGAAGTGATTGAGACGGTGATTGCCAGTCTCGACCAAGACGAAAGTGCTATGGTCAGCCACACAGATGGAGGCCATGTGTGGAAGTTTTGCTATGGCAGCGTAGAAGTTTTCGTGCAGCTCACAGGCAATACCGACACGGATACCCTAACGGTGTGGTCGCCGGTACTGACGCTGCCCGCTACAGAAGAAACCAAGCTGATGCATCACCTGCTGGAGATGAACTGTGGCGAAACCCTAGAAGCCTGCTTTGGCATTTCAGGCGATCAGGTATTGGTGCTAGCCAGCCGGATTCTGGAAGATATTTCCCCTGCAGAAATTTCTCGGCTGATTACCATCGTCGCCACGATCGCCGACGACAACGACGATGCCCTGAAAGCTGAATTTGGAGCAGCTTAGATCACGCAGATTAAGGCATCAGAGACAGCTAAGTGGCGACTGATACCACCCATGAAAGCCGCTGGGACGGTGCAGATGGCGATCGATGCCTGGCTGCTGGATCAGTTTTGTCAGGGGCATTTCCCCTGTCTGCGGTTCTACACCTGGGAGCGCCCGACCCTGTCGTTGGGCTACCACCAGCGGCGCTGGCCTCAGTCATGGGCAGAGATTCCCGATCTGGACATCGTACGGCGGCCAACCGGGGGGCGAGCCGTCCTGCACCAGGGGGATCTCACCTATGCCCTGGTAATGGAGCAACCCAGAGGCAGGCGATCGCAGGTCTACCGGGACATCTGCCGGTTTTTAATTGAGGGCCTAGCGGCCCTGGACATGCCCGTGGACTTTGGTGGAGACGGGCGCTATCGGGACAATCCCAACTGCTTTGGCACCTCAACGGCAGCGGATCTGGTGGATTTAAACAAGGGGAGTAAACGAGTTGGCAGTGCCCAGGTTTGGCGAGACGGAGGGCTGCTTCAGCACGGATCGATTTTGCTACGCCCAGATTCAGCCCTGTTTCAGCAGATATTTCAGCAGTCGGTGCCCGAACTAAGTCTGCCGAAAGGTTTAGCGAATTTGCCGGACGAAATGCTCCACGATCGTCTGATCCAAGCCCTCACCGTTGCTGCGGCTGCCCACTTTGGCGCGCAGTTTGAGGTGCATCCCCTGAGCGATCGCGAACGGGAACAGGCTTTGGCGGCCTGGAATCTACCTGTCGAATGAGTTTAGGCTCAGGGCCGTTAATCACCCGATCTACATAAACCCTGTCTATGTGAGCAGGGTTAGTTCGACAGATGGATGGCAGTCAGAAAATATTGATTTAGAAAGAAAACTGTAGCAGTAGAAGACTACAGCAAAAGCACAGGAGAAGCCCTTATGGCATATGAGAATCTTGAACAATTGCCCCAAGAAGTCAAAGAGCTCACTTCAGAAGGTCAAAAGCTGTTCATGACCGCTTTTAATGCGTCTGTTTCGGACGGTCTGAGTGACGAGAAGGCCCATGATGTGGCCTGGAACTCAGTCAAAAATAGCTTCGCCCAAGATGCTGAAGGTAACTGGCAGTTCAAAGCTGGTATGCGAGAGCATGACACGACCACAGGCACCATTCCCCATTCCTAAGAGATTTCGAGAGAGATTTCGAGAATGGACAAACGAATCTAGCCTGGGCGGCCTCTACCGGGGCCGCTATTTTTTTGCCTGCTTCCCTGCGCCTGTGGCAAATCAAGGGGGGGGTTATGCAATAAGCCCTTGAAATCCATGCAGATCCTGCATTATCTCCCTCGCCAATGGTCCCTTAACTCGCTAAGACAGAGCTAGGGATAACGCTATTACGCTGTTGTTACTTCAACGAGCCATGACCTCCATTTCTAAGCGCAACCATCAGATTACGCCCTTACCACAGCGGACAGATGCGTCCGAGCGCCCGAGCTTTGAGGTTTGGGCCGCCGCCGTCAAGGAGCAAATGCTGGCGGTGCTAGAGAAGCGGCGCCAATCCTGAGCATTTTCCCAGAAAGGTAAATAGGCGATCGCGATAGCTGAGAGCGTCCTCTGTCAAAATAGAGCAAGGGTCGTCCGTACCAGCTGCTGGCATTTTTCTTTGTTAGACATTCTGATTACTGTCCGAGGTGAGGCAGCGGCCCTGTTCGCTGCTTTTTTATGGGCTGTTTCAACGGTTATTTTTGGGCGCCTGGGTAAGCAGCTACCGCCCTTAATCCTGAATCTGGTCAAGGGGATAGTCGCTCTAGCTTTGATCGGCTCGACTTTGGCTCTGGGGCAATTTGCAGCGACAGGGATAGACCGTAGAGCGATCACTCTGCTGCTGCTCAGCGGCATCATCGGCATTGGTTTAGGAGATACGGCCTACTTCACAGCCCTTAATCATTTGGGAGCGCGGCGGGTCCTACTGCTAGAAACCCTGGCTCCGCCCCTGGCGGCATTGATCGCCTGGCTGACGCTACAGGAGGCCCTCGGCCTAACGGCTTGGCTTGGTATCTTGCTGACCCTAGGAGGGGTAGGCTGGGTGATTTCAGAAGGAGTTCCAGGGGCGACGGTGCATACCCAGCAAACGCTGCGAGGAGTAGGATTTGGCATCTTAGCAGCGGTAGGGCAGGCGGCAGGGGCGGTTCTGTCCCGGGCAGCCTTGGCCAATACGGCGGTGGATCCCCTATGGAGCAGCCTGCTCCGGCTGCTGGGAGGCCTAGTGATGATGGCCGGGATTTTGCTTTGGACAAGCTGCCATCGTCCGGCGGCTTCCCAGCCGTGGCAGCCGGCATGGCGATCGCTGAAAACACCCCCGGTTTGGGGAGGAGTGGCAGTTGGCGCTTTCCTCGGAACCTACCTAGCCATCTGGCTGCAGCAGATGTCCTTGAAGTATGCCCCCACCGGCATAGCCCAGTCATTGACCTCTACCAGTCCATTATTTGTGCTGCCGATTGCGGCGCTGCTGGGGGATCGAATCAGCCTGCGGGCCCTCCTCGGTGTCCTGATCGCGTTAGGGGGAGTCTGGCTATTAATCGGAGTAAGGTAATGGGCTTAGCGATCGGATCGGAAGCAGAGGGCATTTTCCACTACGACATCGTTGTGCCCGCCGCCGTGATTGACCTAAATCAGCATGTCAACAACGTTGCTTATGTGCAGTGGATGCAAGACGTGGCGGTGCGCCATTCTAGAAGGGCAGGGGGCACTGAGGCAGCCCGTGGAGTCGGGGGTACCTGGGTCGCGCGATCGCATCAGATTACCTACCGTCAGCCCGCCTTTGAGGGAGACACCATTCGCCTAAAAACCTGGGTCAGCGGCTTTCGCAAGGCTCGCAGCTGGCGCCAATACGAGTTTCTGCGTCTGGATGACCAGGTGATTGTGGCAACTGGTGAAACTGAGTGGGTATTTGTTGATCGACAGACCGGTCGTCCCAAATCAGTCCCGCCTCTCGGGGGGGAAAAAAGAAGGAAAGAAGAGAGGGAAAGACGGGGGGGAAGGGGGGGAGGAAGAAGGGGAGAAGCGATCGCCCTAACCAGCTTCAGACTAGGTGCCCAACCATCACAACATTCACCGCTTAGCTTTGTAGCGTTTTAGGAAGCCTCAGACCATCTGCGGGTGAGGCTTCCCAGGATATTCCTTAGCAATCGCTAGGGGGTACCCGCGTCCCGGCATTGATCCGGTTCAGTCCGGTGAGGTTCAATAGGGCGCTGTTGTACTGCACCATTCCAGGGCTAACCTCAAAGCCTCGACGCACCTGAAGATAGCCAGCCGGTCCGAAAGGTGCAAACGTTTCCCCATCGCTAATCACTGTTGCGCCGTCAAGGGTTTGTACCGCCAACCCAGATACTGTGTTGCCGTTGACGCGGCCGTCAAGACAAATCGCCTTGCCATCCACGTAGCCCAAAATTCCCGTGATATCGTTGCCCATTTTTCTAAATGTAAAGGTGACACCGCCGCTGGCCAGAAGATCGTCATCGGAGACGATCGCCCCGTCGGGCATGGCACTCCAATAGCGGTAGTTACCATCGGGCAGCACTTCGATGGTGGATTGAATGATGTCGTCAATCGGGTCTGGGGTAGGCTCAGAAACTGGCTCAGCTTGCGTAATCAGGGTCACGAAATCAGTCTCAGTGCAGGTCGGATCCTCTGCACAGGAATAGGCAGGAATTTCCGCAACTTCATAGGTGAACTGAACGGTTTGATCCATCAGGTCTTGATCGCAAACCTCGAAGGTGGCTTCTCGATACCAAAGGTCGCCGCTGGTATCTGCAAAGCCAAGTTCGCAGACGCTTTCCCCCAGCAAAATCTCATAGACAGTACCCACAGTCGGCAGTTCTAATGCATCTACTTGGGAAACCAGCATCACCGTTTCCGATTCGCCGCAGTCTAGATTTCCTTGACAGGAAGCAGCGAGAATGTTAGCTGGTTCGTAAATGAGCGTGACATCTTTGCCGATAAGATCTTGTTCACAAATGGCGAAGTCAGCGTATTGGGTGGAGTATACGCCGCCCCGATCGACAACGTCGATGTAGCAGGCGCGATCGCCCGCCGTTAGCCCCTGTACCGTTACCACCACAGGCGGCTCGATTACCTCAGCCTGGGAGATTAGCCTCACCGTTTCCGTCTCGCCACAGTCTGGATTACCCTGACAGGATGCAGCCAAAATATTGACTGTTTCATAGCTCAGCTGAACCTGCTGTCCCACCAGATCTTGCTGACAAATTTCAAAAGCTGCTAGCTCTGTGATCTGCTCTCCCGCTTCATCGATCAGATCCACATAGCAGGCTCGATCGCCTGCTGTCAGGGCTTGTACAGTGCCGATTTCTGGCTGTTGAGCATCAGCCGACTGCGTTGCCAGGATGGTCAAGCCAATGGTGAGTGGGACAGCTGATAGAAAATGATTTCTTGTTCCAATCATAATTTAGTAGATGAACGCTACTGGGCATGAGACACGTTGCCCAAAACTATATCACTGTTATTCCAGTTAAAGGGTTCAGAATATAGCCCCTGATGATGCTAATAGAACAGTGCCTAAGATGAGTCAAAGG
>PYEQ01000326.1 GCA_003017785.1 filamentous cyanobacterium CCP5
CACCAGAGAATCGTGGCCATGCCCAGCTCGTGGGCCCGCTCAAAAGCCTTGCGCACTTCCTGAATCTGACGGCCCGACTCGGGAGAACCAAAATAGATGGTGGCCCCGACCGCAACAGCGCCCAGATTCCACGCCTGCTCGACAGAGCCAAACATGATCTGGTCGTAATTGCTGGGGTAGCTGAGGTTTTCGTTGTGGTTCAGCTTAACGATGAACGGAATTTTGTGGGCGTATTTGCGAGACACCATGCCCAGTACCCCAAGGGTGGTAGCCACAGCGTTGCAGCCGCCAGCGATCGCTAGCTCCACAATATTTTGGGGATCAAAATACATGGGGTTAGGGGCAAACGAGGCGGCCCCAGAGTGCTCAATCCCCTGGTCTACCGGCAAAATTGACAAGTAGCCGGTGTTAGCCAAGCGCCCGTGGCCGTAGAGCTGCTGCAGGCTGCGCAGCACCTGAGGATTGCGATCGCTTTGGGCAAAGATGCGATCAACCCAGTCTGGTCCTGGCAGGTGCAGCGATGACTTAGGCACCTTGGGGGAATGGGCGAGCAGGCGATCGGCCTCCTCTCCGAGGTAGTCGGCAATTGGCTGGTGACTGGTGGAAGTAGCGACCATTTCGATAGTTCCTTCTAACGTCTACAGCGCCCACTCGCGGGGCTGGCTCCATTCTAATGTCGATACTAATAGCGATATTCAGACGACGATAACCTAAGTCGCAGCCGCCGCTTCTTGGGACATGGGCTCGAACTGCGATTTGGTCGCACCGCATTTCGGGCAAGACCAGTCTTTAGGAATATCTTCAAATCCAGTGCCCGGCTCGATACCAGAATCCGGATCGCCTGCTTCAGGATCGTAAACGTATCCGCAGACGGTGCATTTATATTTTTGCATGGAATTTCTCAGACCTTTTGCCATCCCAATGGTAGGCAATCCTCCAGCCGTGGCTCCTCCTACTAAGGTACGGTTAGTCTGTCTGTCAGAATGCGTAATTTTACTCAACTCCTATCCAAAGGCTATGATGGTGCACTGTCCTTACCTATTCCCATGGCGATTCGTCTAACGGATCTGATTCCTCCTGGCGCAGCGGCTGGGGCAGCTTTGTTTCTACGCTGGCAAAATTATCACGTCCTGGCTATTCCCCAGCGCGAGCTAATTAACACTCCCCACCGGCCCCGATTTTTTGGGGTCGGGGGAAAGCGGCAAAACGCCCAGGAGTCATTTCCTGACTGTGCGTTGCGGGAGGGTCGCGAAGAAATTGGCAACGTCATTCAGCATATTCTTAGCGCTCCTAGTACCCTGCGGTTGACAGCCGATGGCAACCTGGAGACTCTACAGCTAGCAGAGTCACTGCGGCCTCGGCTGATTTGGGAGAAGCGTCGTCACTCCACCCACGGCAGCATGGCTGCCTCCCAGGCCACCTACTACCTCGTGGCCTACGACGCTCTCTTGGCGACCGCTCCCACTCCCCAGCGAGAAATCGCAGCACTGCTGTATCTTACTGATGCCCATCTGGCCCATTTCCAAGCAGGAGTCGGATTGACGTTACAAGAACTGTTGGATCTAGGGGCAAAAATCCACTGCCAGCCGGGGTTACTTATCGCCCCCGATGCAGAACTTGTTCCCCACGGCACGGTGCACCTGCTAATAGACCAGTGCCGCCAGAGCAGGCTTTAAGGCAAAATTTATTGCCGCAGTCTCACCCCCCGCTCCCCACAGGGTGATACCCTGGTGCCTATTATTTCTGTCCTGCGTACAATATTGGACGACGGCAGCACCAGCGGTCCTATCGTCTCAGGCCAGTTTCTTACCCTGACTTTTGAACCATCCAATGCCCAATTCCTCGATCGCCCCGAACTCTGCACCACCGACCGGCATCCGAGGCAGCTTCATAGATTTTGTTGACGATCCCTTTATCCAGGACGAACAGGCCAGCATTCGCTGGATACCCGACGGCTTACTGGTGATTCAAGACGGCTATATCAAAGCCTTTGGGAACTACTCGCAAATCGCTCCCGCCTATGACAATCTGGCGATCCAGACCCACGACGATCGGATCATCATGCCAGGCCTGATCGATACCCACATTCACTATCCCCAAACCGGCATGATAGCCGCCTACGGGGAGCAGCTGTTGGAGTGGCTGAGTCGCTACACGTTTCCGACGGAGCAAAAGTTTAAAGACAAGACCTATGCCCTAGAGATCGCCGAGCTATTTTTAGATGAGCTGCTTAAAAACGGCACGACCACGGCCTTGATATATGCGGCCGTGTTTCCAGAGTCCGTCGACGCCATCTTTGAAGCAGCCCAGCGGCGCAACCTGAGGCTGATTGCAGGCAAGGTCATGATGGATCGTAACGCTCCTAAGGATCTCTGCGACACGGCGGAAACCTCCTATCAAGAAAGCAAGGCCCTGATTCAAAAATGGCACCAAAAGGGACGGCTGCTCTATGCGGTCACGCCTCGATTCGCGGGCACTTCGTCTCGATCTCAACTAGATATGGCTGGCAAGCTGCTGCGGGAGTTTCCCGGCGTCTACCTGCAAACTCATCTATCGGAGAACCGGGACGAAGTGGCCTGGATTCGAGAACTATTTCCCGACAGCCAAGACTATCTAGACGTCTACGATCGCTCTGGCCTAGTCCAATCGCGGTCCGTATTTGCCCACGGTATTCACCTCAGCGAGCGAGAATTTCAGCGCCTATCCGAGGCAGAGAGCGCGATCGCCTTTTGCCCCACCTCAAATCTGTTCTTAGGCAGTGGACTATTTAACCTTGCTCGAGCGAAGTCAGCCGATTCCCCAGTCAAGGTGGGATTAGGCACAGACGTGGGGGCCGGCACCAGCTTTTCTCTGCTGCAAACCACCAACGAGGCCTACAAGGTCGCCCAGCTCCAGGGCCAAAAGCTTTCCCCCCTGCAGGCGATGTTTTTAGCCACCTTAGGGGGCGCTAGAGCCCTGAGCCTAGAGGACAAAATCGGTAACTTCGATGTGGGCAAAGAAGCCGACTTTATTGTCCTGGACGACCAGGCAACCCCGTTAATGGCCCTGCGTAACGGCAGCCATGACCACCAAACTTTAGAAGCGCTGTGCGATCGGATTTTTTCCCTAGTAATTATGGGGGATGATCGGGCGATCGCAGCGACCTACATCATGGGCCAACCTGCCCACACCCGCTAAAGCCTCTTTCCCAAAAAAAGCCTCCCCACAGAGCAGCTCTCGGGGAGGTTATGGATTTAAGAAGAGACAGTTATCTACCAAAACCGTGGGTTCTACTGGCAGGGGCGTAACCCCCGACAACTAGCTATTCTCCAGCGGTCATAGAGAAACCGGAACTTCTTGAAAGTTATTTGACGCTAACTTTGGCGCCAGCCTCTTCCAGTTGCTTCTTGGTATCTTCAGCGTCTTCCTTGGGGACCCCTTCCTTAATGGCTTTGGGCGCAGACTCTACCATTTCTTTGGCTTCTTTCAGACCCAAACCGGTCATACCGCGCACTACCTTGAGGATAGCGATCTTCTTATCGCTGGGAACCTCCTCGAGAATCACGTCGAATTCGGTCTTCTCTTCTTCGGGCTCAGCTTCGGCACCGCCGCCGGCAGCGCCAGCCATCATACCGGGCATCATCATCATGCCGCCACCAGAAGCGGAAGCATCAACACCAAAAGCTTCCTCAATCTGCTTCACAAGTTCAGAGGCTTCGAGCAGAGATAGGGTCTTAAGCTGTTCGAGAATTTCGTCGGTCTTAGCGGACATGGATTAACTCCTTTGGAATAAAACAAACAGTCGAATCAAACAAACACAAATCAAACAAACACAACGGCCGTGCTTTAAGCTGCGTCTTGATCCTTGGCGGAAACAGCCTGCAGAGCACGGGCCAGAGAAGCAGGCACCTCGTTGATACCAACCGCCAGCTTGGTCGGAACCTTGTTGAGGCCTACACCCAGCTTGGTCGGGACAGCATTGATGGCTCCGGCAATACGGGCAATCAGCTCTTCCTTACTAGGCAGTTCGGTAATGGCCTTAACTTGCTCTTCTGTAAGAGCTTGACCTTCCATGACGCCGCCCCGGAGGACGGTTTTCTTAGTGTCTTTTTGAAAGCCCTGATAGGCCTTGATAGCACTGCCCAAATCATCTTTGAGCAGGAGAAAAGCAGATGAATCTTTCAGAAACCGAGTCATCGGCTGCCAGTTCTCATCGCCATCAATGGCAATCCTTACCAGGGTGTTCTTAGCAATTTTGCAAGCACCACCTTGCTCACGAAGGCGGTTACGCAAATCGCTAATTTCAGCTACCGAAAGGCCTTTATAGTCAATCACAAGGGCTAGCTCGGTTTCACTCAGCAGCTCTTTGATTTCTGCGACAAGCTCTTTCTTGTTAGCGAGGGTTCTCCCCATATCAGTCTCACCTCCTTTTTAGCGGGGATAGGGGTCAAAGTTATCAGCACTCAAGCAGCCATAAAAAAAGCCCCGGATATTTGCCAGGGCTGCATAAGTCTAAAACCTTTTGGATACAACCAAAAGAATCTTAGAGACATGCAAACCTCGGCAGGTTAATTAAGCTGGTTAAGCCCCTGCGGTCTACGGCTGCTTATTGAATTAGAAGCGTTGCGCCAGTGGCAGTCTCCTTGCTGAAATCCTGTAAGCGGATAGTCTACGCGGCGATGTCAGAGAGCTTAAGGTCTCGTAAAGCACCAACGTCAAGCCGAATGCTGGGTCCCATGGTGGAGGCGATCGCGACTGTACGCCAGTAGCGCCCCTTAGCACCAGCAGGACGGTTGCGGTCAATACATTCCTGCAGGGCTTTCAAGTTCACCAGCAAATCTTCCACCGAAAATTCGGCCTTTCCGAAGATAACATGAACAATGCCAGTTCGATCGGCTCGAAATTCTAGCTTACCCGCTTTAAATTCATCGATGGCCTGAGCAAGGTCGAAGGTGACTGTGCCTCCCTTGGGGGATGGCATCAGGCCACGGGGGCCCAGCTGACGACCCAACTTAGCTACTTTGGGCATCATGTCAGGGGTAGCCACCAGCACGTCAAAATCCATCATGCCTTTTTGGATTTCATCAATCAGTTCTTCAGAACCAACGATGTCAGCACCCGCATCGCTTGCTTCGGAGACCTTTTCACCGCGAGCAATAACAGCAACCCGAACGGTTTGACCCGTTCCCTTAGGTAAAATCACCGTCGTTCGCAGCTGCTGGTCTGTGTACTTGGGATCGATGCCCAAGCGGATATGGGCTTCTGCCGACTCAGCAAACTTGGCCGTTGCCGTTTCTTTGAGCAAATTGAGCGCCTCTAAAGGCTCATACAAACGCTCAGCATCAACTTTTTCAAGCAATGCCTGCATCCGTTTTGAAAGTTTATTAGCCATGGTGTCTCCCTGGGGTACAACCGAAGCACAGCCTCTCCCCCAATAGCGTTTACAGTGAAACTTGTTCAGTTTAAGCGGGTCCGAGGGTCTACCTCGACCCAGAAGCCGATTTTATCGACATCAGCCGGAAACCGTCACTCCCATGTTGCGGGCGGTGCCCTCAACAATTTTCATGGCCGCCTCAATGTCGTTAGCATTCAAGTCGGGCATCTTGGTTTCGGCAATTTCCTGGAGCTGAGCCCGACTGATGGACCCAACCTTCGTGATCTGGGGATCACCCGATCCTTTCTCAATACCTGCAGCCTTTTTAATTAAAACCGACGCAGGTGGTGTTTTGAGGATAAAGGTGAAACTGCGG
>PYEQ01000327.1 GCA_003017785.1 filamentous cyanobacterium CCP5
GCGAAAGCCGCTTCGTAAATGGCGTAGAACTCCGCCTTAGACACCAGGCGAGGATTGAAGGCATAGCAGCCATCCTGGAGGGCTACCCCCACCAGATCATCGACGGCCCCAGGAGAGATGCCTAAGTCCGTGAGGGTATTCGGAATGCCGATTGCCCGGCGCAGGGTCACCAGCCAGTCTAAAAAGTCTTCGCCGCTGGTAGCCCCGGGGCGTACAGCCTGGGCCAGACGCAAAAACTTTTCTGGGGCTGCCTCCAGGTTAAACGCCATCGCGGCGGGTAGCATCACCGCGTTAGCCAGGCCGTGGTGGGTATCGCACACCGTCGAGAGGGCGTGGGCGCAGGAATGGGTGACCCCCAAGCCTTTTTGAAAGGCGATCGCCCCCATCATCGAGGCGTTTAACATGCCGCCCCGAGCCACCAGGTGGGCTTCAGCGGCTTTCCCATCCAGGCTTTCCCCCATGCCCTGCCGCTGGGCAAAGGCCACGCAGTCCTTCAGGTGATCGGCCACCAGCCGCAGCCCCTCCAGAGCAATGCCGTCGCAAATTGGGTGCAGGCCCTTGGCTAAATAGGCTTCTACCAGGTGGGTGAGGGCGTCCATGCCGGTGGCGGCGGTGATTTTGGCGGGCAGTCCCAGCAGCAGTTCCGGATCCGCCAACACCACCTTCGGCAGCAGTTCTGGGGCAAAAATAATTTTCTTGGCATGGGTAGCGTCGTCGGAAATCACCGCGCTGCGGCCCACTTCACTGCCCGTCCCTGCCGTCGTCGGAATCGCCACGATCGCCGGTACTAGCTGATCCACCGGGCGACCATCGAGCAGGCCGTCTTCGTACTCGAACAGGTGGCCGGGATGGTGAGCCATCAGGGCGATCGCCTTGGCTACGTCCATCGGTGCACCGCCCCCCACCGCCACGATGCCGTCCGCCCCGTGATTGCGATAGGCCGCCAGACCGACTTCCACCTGGGACACCACTGGGTTGCCCCAGACGCCGCTGAAAACGGCTGGTTCAACCCCGGACAGCAGATTTAGAATTTCGCTGAACCAGGGTAGCCGGGCCACATCGCGATCGCTGACCACCAGCGGACGGGCCATGCCCAACCGCCGCACCGCTTGCGGCAACCGTTCCCGCGCTCTGGCCCCAAACTGGATCTGGGTAGGAAAGCTGTAGGTATGGATCTCTCTGGCGGTCACTGTCCTAGCAGTTGACATAGCGGCTCATTTCCCACGGAGTAATCTGGGCATTGTGCTGGTTCCACTCTTCATACTTGAATTCGAAGAAGGTCTTAGCCGCATCTTCCCCCAGGGCCGCCATCAGCAAGTCATCTTGCTTGAGGGCTTCCAGGGCATCCAGCAGATTGGCGGGGAGTTTTTCAAGATCGGGAAACTCGGAGCCCCGCACGAACAGATTGGCGTCGATGCGAGGTCCGGGCTGCATCTGGTTTTCAATGCCGTCGAGCCCCGCCGCCAGCAGCCCTGCCAGGGCCAGGTACAGATTTGCCGAACCGTCCACCACCCGGCATTCAAACCGCCCCGCCTCCGGGATTCGCAGCATGTGGGTGCGGTTGTTGCCGCCATAGGAAATGTAGCGGGGGCTCCAGGTGCTGCCAGAGGTGGTCATCGCCGCCCCCAGCCGCCGGAAGGAGTTGATGGTGGGGCTGCACAGGGCCAGCAGTCCCTTGGCATGGGCCAGCACTCCCGCTAAAAACTGGTAGCCCACCGGGGAAAGTCCGCCTTCGTCCGCACCGGCTTCAAAAGCGTTGGTGTCCCCCTGCCACAGACTGTTGTGAATATGGGCCCCGTTGCCGGTCAGGTGGCTGAAGGGCTTGGGCATGAAAGTGGCCGTCAGCCCCCGCTGCTCCGCCAGGGTTTTGACCATGTACTTGAAGAACACGTGGCGATCGGCGGTGGTGCGGGCATCGTTGAAAGTCCAGTTAATCTCAAACTGGCCGTTGGCATCTTCGTGGTCGCACTGGTAAGGCTCCCAGCCGAGCTCCTCCATGTAGCCCACCAGGGTCGAAATCAGGTCGTACTGGCGCATCAGGTTCTGCTGGTCGTAGCAGGGGCGCTCCAGGGTGTCGAGGGAGTCGGCGATGGCGTATCCACTTTCGGTCTGCTTCAGCAGAAAGAACTCCGCCTCCACCCCGGCCTTGTAGCTATAGCCCAGGCGGGTGCAGCGATCCAGGGCCCGATTCAAAATCATCCGGGGGGCCGCCTCAAAGGGTTTGCCGTCGAAGTACACATCGCTAGCCACCCAGCCCACCGTCGGCTGCCAGGGCAGCACAATCAGGGATTCCGGATCGGGAATTACCGCGATTTCTGCCGCATCGGGCCCTAGCCCTAGGTTGGAGGCAAAGGAGGCAAAGAAGGCTCCGTCTTTTGCCACCGAGGCAATCTTGGCCGCCGGTACCAGCTTGGCCCGGGTTCCCCCCAGCAAATCGGTATAGGAAACGAGGAAAAACTTCAGCCCCAGGGACTTTGCTTTCTCTACAAGGGTCGCCTGCTTTGGCAGCGTTCCAACCATGCCCAATGTCTCCAGATTCAATACGTTGCCTCAGAAATTCATCTTTATAGGCCGAAACCCATTATTTTGTGTGTCACGATACCAAACCATCAAAACCTCCCCAGGGAAAACCCAGAGCTCAGGAGATTTGTCCGTAGACTCAAAGGCGATCGCTCGTCTGCCCTTAGGAGCACATCTGCAATCTGTTGAGAAGAACATTGCTTCGGCTCTTACAATCTCATGCCAAATCCTTTAAGGATAAAACCCCTTAAACTGGCTTAAATCAACCAGCTCCCGACTTGAATCGAAATATTTTTAGGTGAATAGTAACTCTCAATACATTCTCAAAAAGTCAGAAAATGCAGACTCTTTACAACTAAATTCATGCCTTCCATCGGTGAGGCAGCGATCAGCTGAAATATCTGTTCGTGGCTGTTGTCCGATGTCGAGGAGCTGACTCTAGAGCTGCGGGTAGCTTGTAGAAATTCTTGTTGTTCAGATATTTGGAGCGGTTTGCGATCGCGCTTTGCTTGAGCTCCCGCCCTGATTTTGAATGCAAGGTAACGTCATTGTCAGCTCAGCCACCTGTGGTGTTCTTGTCCTCGGTGAGCGTTTGTTGTTTAGGAGGAGTTGGGTATGGAGCCTGAAGCACAAGCATTTTTAGGAACCTTTGTCACAGAGTCTTATTACTACTGGGCCTCTGTGTTTATGTTGATTATTCATGTGGGCTTTCTGGCCTATGAAGGGGGGGCGTCTCGGGCTAAAAACGTCCTGGCGACCATGGTTAAAAACCTGATGACCCTTTCGGTCGTTGGCCTATCATTTTATTTCTTTGGCTGGTGGGTTTACGCTGGCTTTTCGATTTTTCCTCGCTTTGGTCCGATTCTGGGACCGTGGAGTAGTGCACTGCCCGAAAACCTCGGCACCCTGGACGGCGAGGGACTGCTGGGATTCGTCGCCACGACCTATCCCTGGTCCCCCGAAATGGGACCCAATATCGCCGACAACCTCACAGGCGTATTCTGGTTCGCTTTTTCCCTGTTCGCTATGACGACGGCTTCGATCATGTCTGGAGCCGTGATCGAGCGGATTCGGCTAGGAGCCTATTTGATTCTGGCAGCGATTCTGGGCGGTTTTCTCTGGGTGGTTGCAGCCTCTTGGGGTTGGAACTACTGGGGCTGGTTTAACACTATGGGCTACCACGACTTTGGCTGTTCGGCCGTAGTTCATGGGGTCTCTGGCTTCTTTGCCTTGGGCGTGCTGATCAACCTCGGGCCCCGGATTGGTAAGTTTGATTCTCAGGGCAATCCCCGAGACATCAAGCCCCACAATCTCCCCTTGACCATGGTCGGGCTGATGCTGATTTTCGTCGGCTTTTATGCATTCCTCGCTGGCTGCGTCATCTTTGGCCCTGGAGCAACCTCGGAAACTACCATCTACGGCACTCCCATGACCCTGGCCTCGATCGGGGTAAATACGACTCTGGCCCTCTGTATTGGCATCATCGGTGCCTATCTGGGCTCCAAGGGAGATCCGTTCTTCACCATTTCAGGTGGCCTGGCTGGCATCATCTCCGTCGGCGCCGGTCTGGACCTATATGCCCCTCCCCTAGTGCTGCTGATTGCCTTCATCGGTGCCTACACTATGCCCTTTGTCGGCAAGTTTGTAGAGAAGATGGGTATTGACGATGCTGTTGGAGCCTTTGCCGTCCACGGCTACTGCGGCTTGTTAGGGGCGATGGCGGTTGGCGTGATGGCCACTGGCTACGCCGTGGCTGACCACCCTCCCATCAATTTCATGGGCCAGCTAGTCGGTACCTTCCTGTGCACCATCGTGCTGGGCCTGATTCCCGGCTATGGCTGTAGCTGGGTGTTGAAGAAGTTCAACCTGCTACGGGTACCCATCGAAGAAGAGATCGAAGGTTTGGACCTCGGAGATTTCGGCCTCAGGGGCTACCCCGAATATTCCATGGCCCCCGAAGACTTTGTTTCGGAAGAGGCCCTGCATACCCCAGTTAAGTAATTGTTTTGGAGGAAAAGACCATGTATAGCTGGTTAATTGGGGCGGCAAGTCCGTTTGCAACTGCTGAAGAGTTTGAAGGGGCGATCGATGGCCCCACTGGCGGAGCGATTTACACCTTCGCCGATCGTCCAGCTCTGATCGGAGTCATGGTGGTGGTTTCGGCTCTGGTGTTCTTGTATTTCATCTATGCCGCTTTTCACATTAAAAGCGGCAGTTCAACTGCCAAGAGCCCACCGGTGCTGGGGATGCTGCTGGTAGCTGGGGCGGCCTCGGCCATGGCTTCTCTTTACGAGGGCGTAGCCGATCAAAAGGCCAGTCAGCAGGCTGCCCGATCGGAAATGGCTCAAACTACCCAGGCTTCTCGTAAGCTGCCGGTAGCTCTGCTAGGGATGACCGGGCTGGCCGGAGTTTCCAAGCGCAAACGAGCCCAAAAGGTCCGACGACGCCTGCGTAATCGCTAGACCGGCTCGGTTCTATTCAAAAAAGCGGACTCTTGCATCCATGGAGTCCGCTTTTTTGTTGGCTATCGAGCTTGTGCCTATGACTTTCCAAGACTATAATGATGGTCTTTGGAATTTGATTGGAGAGAATTTTGCATGTCGCGATATAGGGGCCCTCGCCTCCGAGTGGTACGCCGCCTGGGTGAACTACCTGGACTCAGTCGTAAATCTGCCCGTAAGGCCTATCCTCCCGGCCAGCACGGCCAGGGACGTAAGAAGAAATCTGAATATGCCGTTCGTCTCGAAGAGAAGCAAAAGCTACGCTTCAACTACGGCATCACCGAAAGACAGCTAGTCCGCTATGTGAGAAAAGCTCGGAAAGCCGGTGGTTCCACGGGTCTGGCTATTCTCCAGATGCTGGAGATGCGGCTAGACAACACCGTATTTCGGCTAGGGTTTGGTCCCACCATTCCCGGAGCCCGTCAGCTTGTCAACCACGGCCACATCATGGTTAACGGCACCACCGTCAGCATCGCCAGCTATCAGTGCCGCCCCGGCGACGTGATCACCGTCCGCAATCGGGATGCGTCTAAGGCGCTGGTGGAAAACAACCTCCAGTTCCCTGGATTGGCCAACGTGCCCAATCACCTGGAACTCGACAAGAACAACCTCACCGCTACCGAGGTGATGCACGCCCCGCGCGAGATGAAGCGCCTGCTCGACGAGGGCACGCTGCTGTTCTCCGCGGTCGG
>PYEQ01000328.1 GCA_003017785.1 filamentous cyanobacterium CCP5
GGATCCGGGAGAACCGACGCGAGATTCCGGCCACTGGAGTGCCCACCGGAAAGAAAAGGACGGGCGGGTGCACGGGCGATCGCCGTTGGTTCACCATTGTTGCGCGGGTGGGGCACCCACCGGATCAGCGGCAAATCTGGCAGGCTGGCAGCGATCACTCCGCCGCTCAGCACGTCGTAGATCCAGAGGCCCAAAACCGCTCCGATCACCGGCATTATCACCATAAAAAAAGAACCCGTGCGGATTCGTCGCTGGGCCTCCAGCTGAGCCGCCTGGAGGGTGCGAATAATTTCCTTTTGATGGGCTTCCTCGGCAATCCGGCTGTTGCGGATGTAGTCTACCTGAAGCTCCGTGGGTCGGGGCTCTTTCGAAATGCCATTCCCCAGCCAGGTTTCGGCGGCTTCGAGGTCCTCCCCCCGCAGCAGCAGACTGTCTTGGCGGCCCCGGCTATGCCACTCGATCGCTTTCACCAGCAGCCGGGTATGGGCCCGGAGATGGACCGGGTCGGTATCGAGGGTGCGAATTAACTCCTGAAAATTGGCGGCGAACTGACCGCTGTAGCGATTGAAGTCAATCCACTGCACCGTCGCCAGCACCGGATGCAAATCAGTCGGATCCACGGGACGATGGAGCACCGTGACAATCCGCTTATTCAGGGTTTGAGCGTATTCCACCTCGCTAGCACAGTAGGGAGACTGCACGGAGCTGGGAGAAATCACAAACAGGAAGTAGTCGGAATTTTCGATGCCGTCGGCGATCGCCTGTTGGAAATCAACCCCCGGCGGAATACTCTCCTGATCGAACCAGGTAAGCTTCTGCTGCACCTGCAGGGCATCATTCAGCTGGCGGGCAAAGTCCGAATCGGCTCGAGAATAGGAAATAAACACGTCCAGGGAGCCGACCGGGGGCTGTCTCAGGCTTTCAGCGATGAATGCCTGCTGCAGTGCCGTGGGAGGATGCTGGGACTGTTGCTGGGCGGTTTTTAACCAGGCTTCCGCCCGTCGCAGATTAAAGCCCCGCAGCAGCAAGGCCGGATTGCGGTATTGCCGATCCCACTTAAACGCTTTGACCAGCCAAAGCTTATGTTCTTCAAAATAGGTGGCTTCCTGCCGTAATACCTTGACCAGCTGACTCTCAGCCGCCAGGTAATCGGCCTCGGTGAGATTATCAGCCAGGTCAATGTACTGCAGATCTTGCAAAATTTGCGGGGCCTGATCCGCCTCCACTTCCCGCACCCGCAGGGGAATGATCCGCTTGTACAGGCTGAGGGCATAGTCAAGTTCGTGCTGACAATAGGACGAATTCAGCGCATCCGGCGAGAGCAGATAGACCAGATTGTCCGCCGACTCGATCCCCTGTTCGATCGCCTGCTGAAAATCAGACCCCGTTTGAATATCGGTGCTGCTAGTCCATACGCTAAAGCCTTCTCGTCGGAGCGATCGACGAATTTTCTCCATCATGGCAGTGTCTTCCTCGGCGTAGGCCAAGAACACCTCGCTCATCATGTTGTTGGCATTTTTTTTGCTCTCAGTGATGAACTCACAGTGCAAATCCGTGGGCAGGCAGGGCGGCTGTTCTCCCCCAAACTTTTGCCTGAGCCAGACCTCTGCCTGTTGCCGTTCTTCTGCAATTAGCAGGTATCGAGATTCGCGATGCTGACGTTCCCACTCCAGGGCTTGAACCAGCAAATGGGTGTGGCGATGAACATAGGTTTTGTGGCTTTCAAACAGATTGACCAGATCCGCCAAAGACTGTTCAAAACTATCGACTCCCACGCGAAAATTCAGCCAGTTGAGCTTACGCAACTCCGGATGCATATTCGCTGAATAGGAATGTCGACCAGCCGCCTGATAGGCTGCCCAGTCAGCGTCCGTTCCGGAGGGGAATCGCGCCTGCCACACCTGTCGAGAAGTTTCTGTGACGTGAACAATCGGAATGATCCGCTTGTTAAAGGCCAGCGCCCGATCAATTTCCCGTAGGCAATAGGGAGAATTAACCGACGCAGGGGACACGATGAACAAAAAATTATCGGAAGTGGCAATCCCTTCGTTGATTTGAGCCTGAAAATCAACGCCCAGGGGGATATCCTCGAAATCAAACCAAATTTCCCAGCCGAGCTCGGCAAGACGGTGATACAAGTCCACTGCAAATGACTTGCTATCAGCTCGCCCATACGAAATAAATGCATCCCGAAGCTTAACCATGGGCCCCAAAAGGTGACGATAGCAATAGATATACCGCCAACCCCCCTAAAAAATTGAATTCATTACGGAATTTTCGATTTCCCTAAGGGGAGTAACCCTGGCGAGGACCAATTCCCCCTAGACTGGCAACAGCGAATCCAGTGATTAAGCGGATGACAGTCAGGCAACCCCTTATCGGCCTCGTGGCCGTTACGTTGACGGCAACGGCAGTCCTGCCAGGCCAAGCAGAAACCCCTTTGCGAGTGGTGTATCCCCCTGACGACCATCAAACGACGGCAGAACAGATTTTTCTCATTGGCACGGGCGATGCCACTCAGCCGGTGCTAGTCAACGGTGAGCCGATTGAGTTTCGCAGCGCTACCGGCCATTTTGCGCCTAGCTATCCCCTTGAGGTCGGCGAGAATCCATTTGTCCTGACCCAGGGAGAGGAAACCGTGACCCTGACAGTGACCCGGCTAGCTCAGTCACCGCCCGAGGGAACGACCTTTCTAGAGGGATCTCTGCTGCCGACGGTAGACATTGCCCGTCAGCCCGGAGAGCTAGTGTGTCTAGGGGCGATCGCCCCGCCCAACGCCCAGGTCAGCGCCAGCCTTAGGAGTGAATCCATCGCCCTTACCCCCCAGATCCCGGTGGACCTGCCGCCGAATTCTGCGGTTCTGACGGGCCAGAATACCCCTCAACCCCAAGGGGCCCCCACCGCCTACGAGGGCTGCTTCGTCCCCGAAGGTCCCGGCAACCTGGGAGCCCCCACCTATAGCCTCAGTCTCAACGGTCAAACCACCAGCCAGCAGGCGGCAGGCAAGGTAGAAATTCTGGCCCCAACCCCCTTTGAGATTGCCCAGGTGACAGCAAACTCAGGCACCGCCCGCACCGGCCCCAGCACTAACTATTCGCGGCTGACGCCCCTACCCAGGGGCACCCGCGCCGCCATTACCGGACGCGAAGGGGACTGGCTGCGCCTCGACTACGGCGCCTGGATTCGGGCCAGCGAGGTGGAAACCTTTAGTAGCGCGGCTCCCCCCACCTCGATCATCCGCAGCGTCAGTTCCCGGCAAATCCCTGGCTGGACGGAGGTGAGATTCCCCTTGCAAACGGCGGTGCCCATCAGCCTGGAGCAAACCGCCGACACCCTCACCCTGACGCTATACAACACCACCCCCCAGACAGACACCATCTACGTGGACAACGACCCGGTGGTGGAACGGCTGGACTGGCAGCCTATCCTGCCTGATCAGGCAGAATACACGTTTCGATGGCGCGATCGCCCCTGGGGCTACCAGACTCGCTACGAGGGCACGACCCTGGTGCTGTCTTTGCGGCACCCGCCAGAACTGGGGCGCGCCCTAGAGGGCACCACCATTCTGCTTGACCCTGGCCACGGTGGGGAAGAGCTGGGAGCCAGAGGGCCAGACGGCACCCCGGAAAAGGCGGTGAACTTGCGCGTCTCTGAGCTGCTGCGCCAGGAGTTAGAGTCGCGGGGAGCCACCGTCGTCATGACCCGTACCGAGGATGTGGATGTGTCCCTAGGGGCACGGATGGATCAAATTGCTCAGGTGGAACCCACGGTGGCCCTGAGCATCCACTACAACGCCCTGCCCGACAGCGGCGATGCAATCAACACCGCTGGCGTCGGTATGTTCTGGTATCACGCCCAGGCCCACGATCTGGCGGCCTTTCTCCACGACTACCTGGTGGAAACCCTGGATCGCCCTTCCTACGGCGTGTTTTGGAACAACTTGGCCCTGACTCGGCCCAACACCGCCCCCTCAGTGCTGCTGGAGTTGGGCTTCATGATTAACCCTACAGAATTTGAGTGGATCACGGACCCAGCCTCCCAGCGGCAGCTAGCCACGACCCTAGCGGACGGCCTTGAGCTGTGGATTCGGCAGCACAATTAATTCTGATCTCGGTTGGCCCATGAAAGGTGCTGGGGGAAGGGGAACTAGGGAGAGTAAAGATGGAAAGCCGGAATCTAAAGCAACAGGGGTTACCGGTGTCACCACCGGAGTTCCGGCAGCCCCGACTGCTGGAGCAGGCGCTCACCCATAAATCTTACGTGGGGGAACACCCCGAAGCTGAGCTAGATAACGAGCGGTTGGAGTTCCTGGGAGACGCGATTCTCAACTTTTTATCGGGGGAACTGCTGTTCCAGCGGTTCCCAGAGCTGCCAGAGGGCGAACTGACCCCGCTGCGATCGTTTTTAGTGGATAAGGCTCAGCTAGCGACCTTTGCAGAAATGCTGGACTTGGGAAGCTATCTGCGCTTGGGTCGAGGGGTAGAAAAGGACGGCGGCAGGCAGAATCCCCGCCTGCTGAGCAGTGCCTTCGAGGCGTTAATCGGGGCTTATTTCCTAGATCAAGATGCTGACGTTGGGGCAGTGCGGGACTATGTCGAACCATTCTTTTACCAGGCGCTGGACCAGCGAGGTAGTCAGCAAACCCTGAACGCTAAAAGCCGCTTCCAAGAATGGGCTTTAGCCCAGGGCAATACCCTGCCGGAATATTGCATCATCGGTGCGGCTGGCCCTGACCATGCCAAGCACTTCGTGGCTGAAGTGCTGATTGATGGTGTTGTCTATGGTGAGGGGAACGGCCCCAAAAAGCAGGCGGCGGAGAAAGCAGCCGCTCATAATGCCCTAGAGCGGCTCGGGCTGCTCTAGGCGGCCCTTTCAGGATGATCTGTTTTGTCAAAGCCTACCTCGCAGAGGCAGTGATAAGACCACAACTTTGCTTGGCCGCCAGATTAATCGCCCAAGTGGATCTCGTGCCCCTCGGACTCCGACGACCAGGCCGTTCCGCCGCCCTGGGCCTCGCGGCAGGTTTGGCCTGACACAGGTGTTTAAACGCTTCACATCGGCAGGGAAATCGTGGTTGTCTATTTTCCCCTATCGGACTTTTTCTGCCGCACTATAAGGATTCACGCAGAGCTTCGACGGTAGCCCGAGTCACTTCTGCGGTTTGGTCAATTTCTTCAGCTGTAGTGAATCGTCCCAGGCCAAACCGCAGAGAGGCATAGGCGAGTTCGTCGCTGAGCCCCAGGGCTTTGAGCACGTGGGAGGGGGCGGTACTGGCGGAGCTACAGGCGGACCCGGAAGACACGGCGACGACGGATCGCAGCCCCAGCAGCAGGGCCTGGCCATCGACCCCTGCAAAGCTGAGATTGAGGTTGTTGGGGAGTCGCTGGGTAGGATGGCCATTCAGGTGGACGCCGCCGAGGGGGCTCAGGGACTGGTGGAGGCGCGATCGCAGCTCTCCCAGCCGCTTTCCTTCCGCCTCCATCTCTGCCAAAGCCAACTCCACCGCTTTGCCAAAGCCGACAATCTGCGGCGGATAGAGAGTGCCCGATCGCAGGCCCCGCTCCTGGCCGCCACCGTGGAGTTGAGGGGCCAGGTTCACCCGAGGATTGCGCCGCCGCACATAGAGGGCACCGATGCCCTTGGGTCCATAGAG